>JANPLJ010000762.1:0-3342 GCA_031426475.1 Pirellulaceae bacterium
GTGTGCCAATGATCCGGTGTGCCGATCGTGATCACATCGACGTCTTTTCTTTTCAGTAAGTCTCTATAGTCCTCGCTGGCAAAGGGCGTGCTTCCGAACGCGGCCTTCGCTTGGTCGCGAACGTTCTTATCCACGTCGCAAACCGCAACGATATCGCCATATAGCTGGGCTTTGTGGGCTATCACGCTGCCTTGATATCGCAGTCCGATACAGCCCACCCCCGGGCGACTATTTGCTGAGGTCGACGCTGCGGATTGAGCCCGGGCAGAATGAACACCTAACCCGATACCGATCGTTGCCAATCCCGACGATGATATGAAATTACGTCGCGGCGAGCGGGGAAAAGCCATCATTCAGATCCTGTAGAGAGTTGATAGGCGGTGTTTAGTTCTTGCGATTTCAGGCGAAACCCCAATCACATCTGACAATGTTAGTGAAGACTTCGTAATTGTCATTACGCAAATGCGTAAACTTATAACGTTCTTTTGTCATCGCCTAAAAAGGGCAAATGAGGCGGCGGGCTGTTGATTGAGAACGAATTTTTTGATTTGCGTGTGTAGGCCGGAACAAGTCGCTACCAAACTTGGATGTTGAATAAAACGTTGGCGACGCCGTTCCGGCAAAACCGAGGATTCCGATTGCCGGAACAGCGCAGATTATCTTTCTCAAATTGACGAACGCCTTTGGCTGCTTGTTCCGGCCTACCGTCGTCTCGAAAGCGAGACGGCCTCCGAGCCCATCGGGGGTAGATCTCGATGATCCGACCCAATCCGGACGGATGCGGTAGAGGGCCATTGAGTTAAATGTACATAAATCCTATACTGTCAAGTTGATACGTCGGCATACTATTTACCAAGTTGAAGCACCAGGAAGAGCATCAAAACCTCCTTTCCCCCCTCCATGCAAGGGGGGTCCAACGGCAAGAATCATGAAGAGCGAATTGCGAACTGAACTCAAAAGTAACCTCCTTGCAGATCGTTTGGAGGAGACCGTGTTGGCGGTGAAGCCGTATCTGAAGCTGATCGGTTTCAGCGTTGCCGCGATTGCAGTGGCATCCGTTGTTTATGGGGTAATGCATTCGAGAAGCGAGAAAGCATCCGCAAACGCGTGGTCCGACCTCTATTTTGCTGCCAACCGACAAGAAAAACTCGACGAAGTCTCTCAAGACTTTCCGACAACTTCGGCCGGCCTATGGGCAAAACAAAAGAGTGCCGATGCTCTGATGTCTCGTGCGTTGGAGCAAGTCTACGTGGATCGGGATCTGGCTGACAAACTATTCGTCGAAGCAGTTGACGCTTACCGATCGGTACTCGCAAAGGCCCAGGAACCGATGCTGGTTTGCCGTGCGACCTATGGACTTGCCCAGGCACTCGATAGCCAAGGAAACGCCACGGAAGCTGGTCGTGAGTTCAAGAAAGTTCTGACGCTACCCGGTTCCCACTCCGACATGGTCGCCGATGCTCAGCGACGTCTTCAATTCATTGAAAGTGAAGAAGGACGCACGTTCTACGAATGGTTCAAGACAAATCGACCAACGGCACCGAAGCCGGTCGATATCCCAGCGAATCTTGGAAACCTGCCAACCAATCCGGATCTTCAGTTCGCAACGCCGCCTATCGCCCCACCTTCGTCCAGTGAAAACACGGCTTCGCCGCCCGAATCCAAGCCCACTGATTCTGGAGGAACTTTTCAGATGCCGCCGGCGGGCCAGGCACCGTCGAGCGACGTCCCAGCGGAGAAATCTACGATCGTCGAACCGCCAGCAGCGAAACCAGATGCCGAGTCGACGTCCAAGCCCGCAACCGAACCAGCAACGGCTGAACCAGCAACGGCCGCCCCACCCGAAGAATCGCCAAAGGCCGAACCCAAGAAGCCTAAAGCCAAGGACCCTAACAAGGCCAAGTCTAAAAAGAAGAAAGAGCCTGAGGCTCCAAAAGACAATGATCTCAAGATTCCGGATCCCGAGCCTGCAGTCTCAGAGAAAAAAGCTGGCGGTTCATGACGTCTAATCCTAATGGTGAAGTCGAAATCGATGGTGATGCTGAACCTGAAGTGCTGGATAGCGTTGCCGAACGCACCCATCACGAATGGATGGTCGGCGAAGAGAACTCAGGGCAGCGCGTCGACTTTTTTCTGTCGCTGAAGTGTGACGGATACAGTCGTGTTTTCCTACGGTCAGTGCTGCAACAAGGACACGTCTTGGTCGACGGTCGTTCGATCAAACCGGCTTTCAAAGTTCAGCCGGGCCAGTTGGTCCAAGCCGATCTGCCGCCGCCGCCGACAGACGGTCCGATCCCCGAAAATATTCCGCTCAACATCATTTTCGAAGATGAGCATCTGGTCGTCATCAACAAAGCGGCTGGCATGGTCGTGCATCCCGCCAAGGGACATTGGAGCGGAACGCTTACCGCAGCCCTTGCTCATCATTTTCAGACGCTGAGCGATATGGGTGGCCCGACGCGCCCGGGCATTGTTCATCGACTGGATCGCGAGACGAGCGGAGTCATTGCGATCGCCAAAACGAACGAAGTCCATTACAAGCTCGCTGCTCAATTCGAGGCGCGTGAGGTTCAAAAAGAATACCATGCGATCGTCGTTGGAAGCCTCGACCGCGATCGTGATTGGATTCGACAGCCGATCGGCAATCACCCGTATCAACGCGACAAGATGACGATCCGAGCGGGCCACGAATCGAGTCGCGATGCGGAAACGTTTTTTGAAATCATCGAACGGTTCCACGGCTATGTATACATGCGAATCAAACCCAAAACGGGACGCACGCATCAGATTCGAGTTCACTTGGCACACATCGGTGTCCCCGTGCTCTGCGATCGATTGTATGCTGGTCATACACGAGCGACCCAAGGCCAGCTTCTGCGCTGTCTAGCGCGTGGGGTACAGCTTCAGCCAGAGGATCTCGACGTTGTCATGGATCGTCAGGCCCTGCATGCGTTTCAATTGGAGTTCACGCATCCAATCACCGAGCAGCCGCTCAAGTTCAACGCACCCCTTCCAAGCGACTTCGAACGGACGCTCGCGATACTTCGCTCGCAGACGAAAGCCTAAAGTTCCAGCTTCGTCTGCCTTGCCGAATGCTGACAGCTCTCGCGGATCGCCAGAAACTTCAACGCCGTGAAGGATTTTTCGTAGCCACATTCGTCAGAATGTGGAGAGTTGGCTCTTCCCTCCACGTTCTGACGAACGTGGCTACGACAGAACCCTTGAGAATCAAATGGAGAATATCCTTCACGGCGTTGTCTCAGACCCTAACTCGGATCATCGGATGGCGGCGTAAAGCGAGGTGCATTGGTAGTCGTGTCTGTTGGCTCCTCCTCGGTGTAG
>JANPLJ010000763.1:0-2300 GCA_031426475.1 Pirellulaceae bacterium
AAGGTTCCGGGAATCTTTAGGTCGAGCGGCCAGTCTTCAAATCGTTCGTCAAAGACCTGGGCAAAGACAAAGTTCCCCTTGTCCAAGAACGGAGCAACAAACATCGCGGTGAGCAGTGCCCATCGAAAACGCGAGAGATTAAACAAGTATGTAAGCCGCATTCGTCTCATTCCAACGTGCGTTCGAATCGCCAAACATGAGGCGTTGCAACAAATGAATGCCAGTGGGGCAGCGACTCCGTTCGCTGGCACATTTTCCCGCGAGCGGAGTCGCGGGATTACTTTTCCCCGCGAGCGGAGTCTCGGGATTACTTATGGTTTACCTGCGATGAGGTTGAAGGAGTTCTTCGTTTCTTCGTCTGAGAATTTCGCAGGAACTGGGTCGTCTTGATTTTCTTTGAGTTGTTCGAGTCCGATTGGGCTGCACTTGGTTCCATCGGTTGGTACGTCGGCTTTCGCAGTCCATAAAATTCCATTGCAAACTAGTCGTTGTATGTCAGGGCTGCCCCAGTTCCAGTGAAAATGTCCGCCAGTGAAGCCGAAGGACCGTCCGCCATCAGGGCGATCGTACGCCCATGCAGTATGCTGCGGAAGACCTTCGGCGACTTCCTTGCGAACCGCGGGATTGCCGCTGTGATGGCCATCGGGACGCGACATGGTCGAAGCAGGCGGAACGGCTGAGAGAATCGGCGTCACGCCTTTCATGCCGTCTTGAAAACGCATATGAAAGTACCATTCGTCGTTGGCCGAAAAAGGCTTGACGCCGCGTGTGATCGGATGATTGGGAAGCGATTTATACTCGGCAACCCAATGTGGATTCACAGACCAGTCGACTTCGAAGTAACCGCCAAGGATATTTTTGAACTTATTCCCCGCATCACCGTTGGGAACTTCGACGGCATAGTGAAGGCAAACAAAACCGGCGCCTCGGTCGATCTGCTTTTGCAATCGATCCATGTGCGCTAGCGCCGGATGCTTGGCACCACCGTCCGAATAAATCACAATCGTGTCGGCTTTGTCTAACATCGAATCATCCTCAGGCCACCCGTTTCGTGTGACTTGGCATTTCACACCACTGGAAGCTGATTGCATCACATCGGCCAACAAACGGCTACCCGCGTAGTGTTCGTGCTGACCGTATGCGTGGCTAGGATTGCCGGCGATCATCACGATCGATTTTGGTTTCGCCGCATCTTGTCCAAACGACGGCTGATTGAAACATGCTACGGACAACGTAAGTCCAAAGGCACCAAAGACAGAGATGCGAAGGAGACGAAGATTCATCGGGTTGGAACCTCAGATAGGAGTGGGAGGAAAGGCCGGTAACGTAGGGTTTGCGAAAAAACCGCTCTCAATCATGATAAGCGAATTGGACATCAAAATGTTGGTCTGATCGGACTCTTTTGATATTCCTGTCCACCATATTCCTGTCTCATTCGCCTTCTGGCTATTACCCACGTGAGTCTTAAAGGTGCGTCAGAACAGCGTATCAAACGGGAGTTCGTCAGAGGTTCTTGTTGCGAGGCCGTCTTTAAAATGGATTCGGCAGACAGAAACATAGCGATCGTTTCCTCCGATGTGAACTTGCGCCCCCTGCTTGACCGGTTGGCCCGTACTATCCAGCCGAAGTTGCATCGTGGCTTTGCGACCGCAATGGCAGATCGTTTTAATCTCGACGATCGAATCGGCCCATGCCAGCAGCTCCATACTCCCTTCGAATAAGTTGCCGAGGAAGTCGGTCCGGATCCCGTAGGTAAGCACGGGAATATTCATTTGATCGCAGACATCACTCAATTGTCGAACCTGTTTACGAGTCAGAAACTGCGCTTCGTCGACCAAGACGCAGTGAATCGGCTTTGCTCGATGCGTGCGTTCTGCGAGATCTCGAAGATTGCAGACTTGATCGAAGGCTTCGGCTTCGGCGGTCAGGCCGATGCGAGACGCGACGACACCTTTTTGAAAACGCGTGTCCAACTCCGGCGTCAAAACCAACGTGTTCATCCCGCGCTCGCGGTAATTGTAGTTGGACTGCAACAGGATTGTCGATTTACCAGCGTTCATCGCTGAATAGTAGAAGTAGAGCTTTGCCATGCAAGAGATTTTAGCAACCGCAGGAGAGCTTCGCTTTATGCCTTGACAGAAAGTGGAACGTCTTTGGTCCCGCGACTCCGCTGGCGGGGAAAGTATGTGGTCCGCGACTCCGCTCGCGGGAAAATGTGTCAGCGAACGGAGTCGCTGACCCACCGATTAGGAAAACCAGCGATAGCGGACGATGCAATAGATAGCGCTGATAAGATCTCG
>JANPLJ010000764.1:0-3935 GCA_031426475.1 Pirellulaceae bacterium
GCATTCGGGGCAGGTTTTACCGTGACCATCCTCTTCAACGCGAAATACGGTGAGGCGATGCCGTTGAACGTTTCCAGCTCGCCAAGCTTCCCTCGCTCAATTGCGCTGTCGAGAACTTCCTGGCTAGAGATAAGCGCCTGCTCCTTGGATATGGAAACTCCTTGGTCAACCTTTTCACCGTTGACCATACTCGGCGGCGCTTTACTCCAAATCATGATTCGAAGTCCCGATTGATATGTCGGAAGCTCTTGCCGGTATAGAAGGTAACCCACCAGCGAACCGATCAGGCAAAAAAGAATGACGATCGATTTTCGCCGCATCAACGGACCGAGAAAATCGACTGGTGCAGCCTCGGCTTCCAAATCAATCATCTCGCGAGCTTGCATCTCGCTGAGAACATCTCGCTGCTTGAATTCGTTTTCAGGGGGAACAAAGGACATCGCGGTAAACTACTTTTTAACTATGTTGTTTTGAAAAAGCGCAAGTAAACATGGCGTCTGAAAATGCTACTGCAATCTAAGCCCCACATTCAAAACCGATTCTAGCCGCAAACTGCGGGCCGTTCGCCCAAATTTCCAACCTGACGTTGCCACGGGTCTATCCCACGGGCTAGATGAGTTAAATCTAAAACGGCCGAACCTAGCGCCATGGCTAGCTCTATCCTAATATTCTACGCAATCCGCAACTTCTAAGGCCTGAGTATACCTCGGACGATTCCATTCATAGAAGACCTTGCAACCCCCGGAAGGTCAGAATTCATCAAATAACGTCCGGTCGTAACGCCATTACGATTCACACCATCTCGAAATGAGATTTCTAGAGCAGGTGAATTTCTCGCGATCCAAAGGGATTCGTGGACGAACATGAACATTCGATTTGAGAAATATGCTTATGATGACGATCTCTCGCTAAAACAGGCGACGGAAAGCATAATCTGTCTGAAATGCAAGGATTTTTCCTGTCGAAAACCATTGCGATCGATTTAGCCCCATTCCAAATTCATTTTGTATCGGAAATCTCAGCTTCCCATGTCCGACACTTCAACGATCCCAACGCAACCAGGCGTTCGGTTTTCCATGAGCGTTCTAACGGTCGTCGTCGCGATCCTCATCGCATTGGGGATTGTGGCGTGCGATAGCTGGACTCGATATCAAAGGATTCTTACCAGCATGGCTGGCACCATGGGGACGCCATTCCCTAAGATCGATCCTTCGTCTCCCACCGGCTACGAGCTTGGTATGAGAATGGTGATCCTGCCACAAGTGGGTGTCGACGGTTGCCATTGGATAATGCATACCCAAAAGTTGCTAGCCGATGGCGGTTGGCGTATTCGATTTACGGATATCGACAACAGCCCCGATGGCCGCGAGATTCATTGGAGCCACGGATTTATCTGGTGGCTCATCTTACTGGGAAATATACACTCAGCGATCACAGGCTTGCCATTGCCTGCATCGGTCGAAGCGGTAGCGCCGTATGCCAATACGTTGTTCTTGGTCTTTCTCATCATAGCCTCCCCTTGGGTCGTATACCGAAGATTTGGACCACTTGCTGCGAGCGGCCTGGCATTGGGATTGTCAAGCATCTACGTATTCTTCGAATTCTTCATGGTGGGAAATGCTGATCACCACGGAATTGCCGCAGCAAGTTCGCTGATGTGCGCATTGCTGCTAGCAGTCGGCGGAGCAGGTTGGATCGAAAACGAGAATGGTCCACCATCCGATCCCACCCGCACATTCATGAAGAAGTCGCGAAATGACAAAGACTCCAAGAGCTATCTGTCGACAAGAACGATAGGCGTCGAGCATGCCGTCGAAGCCCTTTCAGCTCGGCGTTTATTTATCGGTAGTGCAGTGGCGGGCTCCGTGTCTTTGTGGGTAAGCGCGGCGACGGCAGTACCAACCTTCTTCGGAATCGGGTTGGGCGCCTTAATCTCGGCATTCCTTTTCGGACGACAATCGTCCTCGGATGCGACCCAATACCACCCGGAGCTTTGGCGTATTTGGGGAATCACTGGTTGCATCGGCTCACTCTTCTTCTACATGCTCGAGTACTTCCCGTTTCACATGGGTATGCGACTGGAAGTCAACCACCCGCTGTATGCCTTGGCTTGGCTGGGTGGCGGCGAGATCCTATCGCGACTCACCAATTGGGCCGTTCAAGGAATTCCGCCATGGCAAGGAAAATCCGGCATTCCAATCCTGGGTGGTGCGATTTGCGTCGTGATCCTATTGCCTTGCTTGATTTTCTTTTTCCCAGAACGTTTTTTCTGGGTTTACGACCAATTTCTATGGAGTTTCCACAAGGACTACATCCATGAATTCAAGACCTTTGCGGCCTGGCTCACCGGCCGGATGTCGACCTGGAATCAGGCATTCCATATCCTGGTGAACTTCTGTGCGTTTCCACTGTTGTGGATCACGGTGATTAGGCTTCTATTCCTAAGAGAACTCGGAAAATCCTGGAAAGGCACGCTTACACTGATTGTCTTGCCAGCGATGCTATTAACCGCGTTGGGAATGATGCAGGTTCGTTGGCTTGGAATTGCAAACTCGCTGTGGATTTCAACCATTCCAATCTGCTTGGGCTGCATATTCAAAGCGATGTCGGCTCATCGTTTCTCGATCGTTGAAATTGTCACCGGCATTGTTTTCGCCTGCTTCGTCTTCTTGGCCTTTCCGATAGCGACCGTCAACATCGTTATCAGGGGGATCGGCAAACCAGTCGAAATTGGCCCCGAAGAGGCGTTTGGGATCTACATTCGCGATATGTCGTTTGCGTTGCGACGTGCAAATCCAGATCGAAACCTAGTGGTCGTCAGCGGACCTACGACAACGACTTATATGATGTTCTACGGTGGAATGCGCGGCATCGGAACACTCTACTGGGAAAATGTTCCTGGACTGAAAGCAACAGCCGAGATCTATGCCGCTCGAACGTCCAATGAAGCCCTTGAACTCTGCAAACGCCACAAGGTTTCCCATGTCGCGATCTTCAAGAGTGACGCGTTTGCCTTCCAGTACACAAGGCTCCTGCGCAAACTTCCTTTGGGAGCCGAGCCAAAGGATGCGTTCATCCCGTCGATGATATCGATGACGACTACCCCCCCTTGGATCAAACCCATTCACTTTAGCCCGCCAAGCCAACTCGCTGGAGAGTGGCTGGTCTTGCTCGAAATAAAGCCCGATCAAACCGTCGCCGAAGCCTATGTCGCGCTTTCTGAGTTCACCGAAGCGCGAGGAGATCGAGCCGCAGCGATTGCGAACGCTCAAATGGCCGCCCAAACAGACCCCCATTCGAACGAAGCTTGGATGCGACTCGGAACATTGCAAATGTCATCGACGAGCCCGGATGCGGCCACGCAAGCCATCGAAAATGCAGCACAAGGCCTCCCACCCGTCGAAGCCGCTGCTCGCTTCGAGCAACTAGCGATGCGTTTTTATGAAAAATCAGGGCACGCCCAGGCAGCCATGTTTTTCCGGCGATCCTTGGTCTCTCTCCCAGATCAGCCAATCGTCATCAACGCGTTGGCTTGGATTCTAGCAACTTCGTTCGATAATCAAGTGAGAAATGCTGAAGAAGCCCTAACCCTAGCCCAATCGAATGTCGCCCTAACCAACAAAGCAACGTACCTAGACACTCTGGCCGCAGCACAGGCTGCCAGCGGTAATACCGACGAAGCAGTCGCGACGGTCAAACAGGCTATCGAGTTGGTCAAGAACGCATTGCCGCCCCAGAATAACCCTAGCGTTGCTACTCTCGAAGCACACCTTAGATTCTATGAAGCCGGACTAACTCTCCAAATCGGTGCCGATCGCTAAACAAGTAAGCATCGGAATTTGCCAAAACGGGAGGACGAGGCCTTTTTATACCACACAAGTAGGGCTGGGCAATTTTGATTCAGGGCCAAAAATTTCCCAACAATTTGCGATATC
>JANPLJ010000765.1:0-5182 GCA_031426475.1 Pirellulaceae bacterium
CTTTCAGCTTTGGTTGTATCGTCCTGTGCCCTTTTCGTTCACTCTCTGGTGGACGCTTGTCGATTTTATGGTGGTTATCTTGTGTAAATCCTGGAGCCTGGGAACGAGCGTAATAACCAAATCTTTTAGGACGTGATCAGCTGAGGACCTCATCGACGACTTGACCGTGGACATCCGTTAGGCGAAATTGCCGGCCTTGGAATCGATACGTAAGTCTTCGATGGTCGATCCCGAGTTGTTGCAGAATTGTCGCTTGTAGATCATGAACGTGGACTGGGTCTGCGACAATGTTATAACTGAAATCGTCCGTTTCTCCGAAAGTAAAACCCGGCTTGATGCCGGCACCAGCCATCCAAATGGTAAAACAACGTGGATGATGATCGCGACCGTAGTTGTCGGTAGTGAGTTCACCTTGACTGTAAATGGTCCGGCCAAATTCTCCTCCCCAGACAACCAAAGTATCTTCCAGCAGGCCCAGCCGTTTGAGATCTTCGATCAAGGCAGCAGTAGGTTGATCGGTGTCCCGACATTGGCCGCGAATTTGCTTCGGGAGATAACCATGCTGATCCCATCCCATGTGATAGAGCTGGACGAAGCGAACTCCACGTTCGACTAACCGACGTGCCAGCAAACAATTCGATGCGAACGTCCCTTTGATTCTCGCTTGTGGACCGTACGCTTCGATCGATCGCTCGGTTTCATCGCCCAGTTCTGTCAGCTCGGGAACCGATGTCTGCATGCGAAAAGCCAGTTCATACTGCTCAATCCGCGTTACAATTTCGGGATCACCCAAACTAGCCAGCTTGTGGCGATTCAACGATGCTAAATCGTCGAGCATTCGTCGCCTCAGGCCTCGATCGACTCCCGCTGGATTCGAGAGAAATGCGACGGGATCACCAGAGCTCAAAAACTTCACGCCTTGATGCTTCGATGGTAAAAAGCCGCTACCCCAGAGCCGATCGTAGAGGGGCTGGCAATTCGGACGACCGCTGCCTCGCGAGAGCATGACCACGAAGGCTGGTAAATTTTGATTCTCGCTGCCGAGACCGTACGACAGCCATGCTCCAAGACTTGGCCGCCCCGCCTGCTGTGAACCGGTCTGAACAAAGGTGACCGCGGGATCGTGATTGATTGCGTCGGTATGCATCGACCGTACAAAGCAAACATCGTCAACGATCCTAGATGTATGCGGAAGGAGATTGCTTACCCAAGCTCCCGACGATCCATGTTGCTTGAATGGAAATATCGAAGGGGCTATCGGAAATCGGCTCTGGCCAGATGTCATTGTCGTAAATCGCTGGCCGTTCCTCACCGAATCCGGCAGGTCGGAATCAAACAGCTTCGACATCTTTGGCTTGTAGTCAAACAAATCCATCTGCGAAGGACCACCCGATTGAAACAGGTAGATAACACGTTTGGCCTTGGGTGCGAAATGCGGTTTTAAATCGATTGCATCGGATTCCGATGCAATCGAGTTGTCAGCGTTTACAAGCGATGCAAGCGCCGCGATTCCGACGCCTTTGGCCCCCATACCGATAAGCTGGCGACGATTGTGGATTGTCATGTGCTCGTCGAGGGGGTTCATAATTATTCCTTCGTCACCGTTTCGTCGAGGTTCAAGACGAGCGTCGCAAGGGTCGTCCAGGCTGCGAGCGTAGTTGGCTCGATTTCCGGATCCGCAACGGTTTCGCCGATCGAAATCAAGTCGACCGCATGGGATGGGTTTCGGGTGAATCGCGATTCATACTCTGATAATGCATCCGCAAGCAGCGTGCTCTCGATTTCGTCTGTTACTCGGCCAAGTACAAACTGGAACATTCGATCGATCCGTTGGTTGTTGGACCGACCAGGCAACTTGAGTACGCGTGTTGCAAGCGATCGGGCGGCCTCGACATAAGTGACATCGTTCAGCAAGACTAACGCCTGCAGCGGAGTGTTAGTCACGCGTCGTTTGACACTGCAAACCTCGCGATCCGCGCTATCAAAAATCATCATTGCAGGAGGCGGAACCGCACGTTTCCAAAAAGTGTACAGACTACGTCGATAGAGACTGGCCCCCGAGTCACGACGATAGACGGTGGTATTGCTATTGATTCCCGCAACGCCTTCCCAAAGCCCATCCGGTTGATACGTTTTCACGGGCGGACCGCCAATCGTCGGTATCAATAGACTGCTCGCGAACAAAGCTTGATCGCGCAGTAAATGAGCGGGCAGCCGAAATCGTGGACCACGGGCGAGATAGCGGTTTTCGGGGTCGCGTTCGAGATCCTCGATTTTGATCCGCGACGACTGCCGATACGTCGCGCTGGTAACGACCAGTCGTTGCATCGCCTTGATATCCCAACCGCTGCGGATGAACTCCAAAGCAAGCCAATCCAGCAATTCCGGGTGACTAGGCCATTCCCCTTGTGTCCCGAAATCCTCGGTCGTCTTGACGAGCCCCATTCCGAAATACATTTGCCAGAATCGATTCACAGCGACACGGGCGGTCAGCGGATTTGATGGTGAAATGAGCCAACGCGCAAGATCCAGTCGGGTCAACGGGCGATCGGATTCTATCGAACCCAACCGTTCAGGCACATTCGCTTCAACGCGATCCCCAGGTTTATCATACGCTCCACGAAGATGGATAAACGTCTCGCGTCGATCGACGGATTCTTGCATAACCATCACGGACGATTCAGCCTTCTGCCGCAGCGCACTCAACCTTTGTTCTACATCCGCAATCTGACGTCGAATCGCTGCAAGCGTGGGCGTTCGTTCAAGAAAGAATTGATCGACGACTGTATGTTGTAGAGGCGTACGATGTTCGCGTTGTTTTTTCAATGCTCGGATCGCTGATGCAGTGAGCTCCTCCATCGATTCGAGTGTTGGCTGGTCGCGGTCTGTTGTCGCCAATCGAAATCGTCCGATCATCGATTGCTCTTCTTTGGATTGATACCGCAGTCGTACGACAATCTCTGTTCCTGGCTCGCCCTGGACCGGTTTGTCGAAGACGAAGAGTGCTTGATGCGGTTTGCGTTCCGCGCCAACAATGCCCGACCAACCTGTATCGGTGTCTTGATCGATCGCACCTGCGATCGGCCAATCTTCTCTCTCGCCATCGGCGACTGCGCCCCGAAGCGGAATCGGTTCCGTCGTCTTGTTCGAGCGATGCGTCTCGACGTCGAATCCGGACAGGACGAAACTCCCGTCGAAGCTGCGAGCCAGACCGCTATGGGTATGAGAGTCATCTGAAAACGCTTCAAGTCGAATCGCTGAAACCTTTCCATCTTCCAGCATGAAACGGACGGTATGAACGTCGTTCAGTGGATTCGGACCCGTTGCTAGAATCGAGGCATCGGCTAGCCTTCGAAAGCCCATCTTTTCGTTCGAAGTGATATCGGTCGGCTCAATAAGAGACCATACTTTTGCTCCCTCGGGATGGACCAGCAATTTTCGCTCGAACTCTTCCCAACGCAGCTTCTCGTCTACGAGTTGCGTGCCTTCCAACTCGAACTGCTGTTGAAGCGATTCGAGTTTTTGCTCCGCGTCGACGATCGACTTTTCAAAACCAGGCACGCTGACCGTAAGCGTTGGCGGCGCACTAGGCTCGACGCCATCCACTCCGTTCTCCGAGACGTTGTTGAAGAAAGCGAATAGCTGATAATAGTCTTTCTGAAGAATAGGGTCGAACTTGTGATCGTGACACCGAGCACAGGCGATTGTTAAACCCAACCATACCGTAGATGTCGTCTCGACACGATCAGCAACGTACTCCGTCCGAAATTCCTCCGCGATTGCTCCGGCTTCGCCGTTGATGCGATGATTTCGATTAAATCCAGTGGCGATTCGTTGCGAGATCGAAGGATTGGGAAGGAGATCGCCTGCAACTTGCTCGATCGTAAACTGGTCAAACGGCATATTCGAATTGAAGGCCTCGATGACCCAGTCACGCCAAAGCCACATCGTTCGAAGATTGTCCTTTTGATAGCCATGCGTGTCTGCGTATCGAGCGGCATCCAGCCATGGCAAAGCCATTCGTTCGCCATAATGTCGCGATGCAATCAGCCGATCTACGACTCTTTCGTACGCATCGACAGAGTTGTCCGACACAAACGATTCCACTTCGTCAACTGTTGGTGGCAATCCAGTAAGATCGAGACTCACCCGGCGAATGAGTGTCCGTCGATCGGCTTCGTGGGAAGCCACCATCCCTACCTCCGAAAGCTTCGCGAGAACGAAGCGATCAATTGGGTTGCGAACCAAAGCGTTTTGCGATTGAATTGTCGGCAATTCGTTTTGTTGAAGGGGCTGGAATGACCAATGGTCTTCGAACTTCGCACCCTCTTTGATCCAATTGCGAAGGATGGACTTCTGATGATCGGATAGCCGATGATTCGATGTGGGGGGCGGCATGATTTCATCGGAATCTTCCGATTCGATCCTTGCGATGAGCCCGCTCAGTTCCGGCTGGCCGGCAACAATGACTTTAGTTGCAAGCTGCCCTTCCCGCGTATCGAGCCTCAGTTCCGCTTCACGCTTGTTCGCATCCTGGCCATGACAAAAAAAGCAATTCTCAGAAAGAATGGGCCGCACGTCGCGATTGAAAGCGATTCGAGAAGGCGGCTCATTGGAGAACGCTTGCGAACTGATGACGACGATCAACGTCGTCAAGAGCGAGTTCTTTAGGCAAGTTGTTATCGCAGACGTTAGACTCATTTTCCGTTGCTACCATACCTCGTGCTCGCAATCGGTCGCGGCGGATGTTTCGAGTACGCTCGTTTCGGAGAACGATTCAGGCTACCTTGCCGGTCGAAGCGTCCAGCGCTTTGATCCATGGACCGATATAGTAACCATGATCGTGATAGGTTCGTCCGCTAAACATATGGCGGTCGATCAC
Organism: Pirellulaceae bacterium; assembly: GCA_031426475.1. Classification (GTDB taxonomy): domain Bacteria; phylum Planctomycetota; class Planctomycetia; order Pirellulales; family Pirellulaceae; genus JAIYDQ01. The sequence continues at coordinate 4,883 of JANPLJ010000765.1, forward strand.
ACATGGTTCGTTGACGTAGATTCCCCCGCAAACTTCAAGGTCGAACTTGCACTTAGCAACGGTGGCCATGCGAAGCCCTTTCACAATCCCAGCGCGAGCCGGTATTTCAACCCCGTGACAGACGCTGGCACATGGCTTTTTGTTTTCCCAGAACCAGCGCGTGATGCGCAACAGATCTTCATCTTCGCGAATATACTCGGGAGCTCGTCCGCCGCTAAAGAAGATCCCAGCGTACTCTTCCGGTTTGATTTCCTTAAACGTAACATCGGCCTCGATCGAATAGCCTTCCCATTCTTTGGT
>JANPLJ010000766.1:0-2036 GCA_031426475.1 Pirellulaceae bacterium
ATGCAGTTCGTGAACATTCCATTTTTCTGACTTGATCTTGATAGAAGTCGAATTCCTTGGGCACTAACTTTGACGAATGGAGCTCAAAATGCGTCGCAGTTCGTGCATGTCGATCGGCTTTGCGAGAAAATGCGTGCAGCCGGCAATCATGCAAGCTTGCTTCTCCGATTCCATTGCTCCGGCCGTTAACGCGATGATCGGTTTGGTAAAGCCCTCGCGTCGCAATTGTCGCGTTGCCTCGGCGCCATCGAGTTCGGGCATCTGAATGTCCATCAAGATCGCATCAAAGGGTCTCGCCGATTGCTCGGCGTCAATGGCGACTTGGACGGCTTGTATTCCGTTCGATACAACGACGAGCTCGTCGACAAAGGATCCGACCATGCGTTTCAATACGAACTGGATTGCCCTGGTATCTTCCGCCGCGAGCACACGCAGAGGTAGTCGCTCCCGAAGTTCGCTCCGCACATCGATGCCAGTCGAGTCCATCGCAATGTGATCGATAGTTACCATCTCGCAGTTGCGGACGTCGCCTATGGGAATACGGATTTCGAACGCGGATCCGATACCGACTTCACTTCTTACCGAGAGAGTGCCACCCATCAAGTTCACCAAACGTTTGCTTATGGGTAAACCGAGTCCTGTTCCTTGCTGAGCACCGCCGACACGTTCGAACTCCTCGAAGATTAAGTCTAATTTTTCTTTTGGGATCCCAAGTCCGGTGTCCCGAATCTCCAAGGCAAGAAAACCGTTGACTGGATCGATGTCGTCGATTTTTGCGACAACCGTAATTGTCCCCTGTTCCGTAAACTTGATTGCATTGCCGATGAGATTGATACAGACTTGTTTCAATCGCGAGCGATCACAGACAATCAATTTTGGAAGCTTGCTCTCTGCACGCCACCGGATCGCTAGTCCTTTTTCTTGTGCGAGTGGATTCATCAAAGACCAGACGTCCGCAAAGACACCCTCAATGGCCATGGGCTTTGCCTGAAACTCCAATCTCCCCGCCTCCATTTTGGAGATGTCTAAGACGTCATTGATCAGAACTTGAAGCAATTCGCCCTGCGATCGAACGATTCGGACTGTATCCCGAACATCGCCCGGTTCCAAAGTTAACGCGAGTGCATCCACACAACCGAGCATGGCAGTCAAAGGTGTCCGAATTTCGTGACTTACCTGTGCAATAAAGCGACTTTTTTGCTGGCTTGCTTTACGGGCGTTCACGGCTTCTCGATCCAGCGCCGTCTCGCGTTCTACTTGCTCGGTAACGTCGTAGTTGAGTCCGATGAATGTTTTCGGCTTACCCGTACTATCAGGCAGTCCGCATCCGCGTCCAACAAGCCAGACTTTCTTTCCATCCGGACGATTAAAAGAGAAGCGTGAATCAAAATGGGTTCCGTTCGTGAGACAAGCTGCAACCTCGTTTTTCAATTTTTCTCGATGTTCCGGATCGACACATTCGAAGAAGTCAGCCAATTTCACGGTTCCGTTGGAATCGCCAAGGCCAGTAAGACGCGATTGCGTCTCATCAAATTTTATTTCATCAGTTGTAAGATCCCAGTCAAAGAATCCAGTTTCGCCGATCGTCATCGCAAGTTTGAGCATCTCTTCATTTCGTCGAAGCTCCGAAACAATTCGTGACCGTTCCTGGATTTCAACCTGTAGCCGGCGATTCGCCGCTTCGAGTTCAGCAGTACGTTCGAGAATCATTCGGTCCGACTCTTGAACACCTCGCAATTGAAGTGCAACGGGCGCAAGCCGCAAACAAACGACAAAGGTCGCAAGCGAAATCATTGCCGTCGCGAACTTGATCAGGGCAGCGAACCGATAAATGGGCCAATAGAAGAGAAGACTGTCAATGAAGTGCGTAAAGCCGCACAGCAAAATAAAGGAGCCAAAGAGAAAGAAGACCACGGGAAACGGAACATCCCGTTTTTTCATGGCAAAGGCGACGATCAAAATGCTGAGACCCATATACGCTAGCCAAATGGCTTGGTCGCTGAGAATGTGCATCCACCCCCACCACGGTTCGGCTG
>JANPLJ010000767.1:0-4604 GCA_031426475.1 Pirellulaceae bacterium
GAGGATGGATTGCTTCCGGCTGCAAAATCAATTGTATTCAATGTGCTAAGAGTCTTTGCGGCGTTAGTTCCAGACAACACCGACACGACACTCGTGCCGTCAGCGTTGTTGTACTTAGTTCCTCTGGCGCTGTTGTACGGAGTATTGACCCTGGCAGGATTGGTAATCGCGTGGCTATCGAATTGGCGATACGGCTTATTGTTTAGTGCACCTCTTCTATTAGCGATCACGCTCTCGATGGCGGGTAAGTTTCCGCTCGGCGGAGGGCGGACCGATCTCTACTTGGCCCCAATCGTAACGTTGATCGTCGCGAACGCTTGGGATTGGCGACCCATTCGGTCCTATTCAATTTATATTGCGATTATTCTATGCTGCTTGCTTAGCATCGCCGCATGTGTCGGAGCCAGGGCATCGTACCCACGAGAAGACATTCGGTCGCTCACGAAGGAAATTGAAGAGCAAGCCGGCCCGAACGATCGGATTCTCGTATTTCCCGAAACAGCGTACATGTACGCTCTTTACAGCGGCGCGCAGATAGGAATTGAGCAAGATTCGCTTTCGATGACCGGCTTCACGCCGAAGCTCGATGACATACGAGTCTCAATGATGCCTGGATTCCAGTTTGGAACCTCGATTCACAAAAATGCTGAGTCCGTTTGTCTCGCACAACTCGAGAAGGCGATGAGCGAATCTCCGACAAAAATATGGCTTGTCGCGAGCACCTACTTTCCGGAAGACACGTTGCCGATTCTAGACGATCAGCTCAAGGAAAAAGGTTGGCACGAGCAAACCGTTCTTCACTTTGAGAACGCCGTTGCGCGTATTTGGACACGGAATAATCACATACAAATGGAAGTCAAGGATCCACCGTAGTTGTCAACGAAGAACGTTCGTGTATCGGCAGCGATAAACCGGAAGTCCATTCAATCGAGTTCTTCGTTCAAAGTGCGTTCGATAGTCCATGCTGTGCGTCGAAACCGGTTCATCGACAAACTCCGGACCGGAGAGCGTTGTTACGCTTGTCAACAGCTCCAGTGTCGATTCGTAGTAGTCCAGTACATCGGTCCAGAAATGGAGAACACCGTTGGGTTCCAGAACTCGCTGAATCGATTGAAGCATGCGTTCATTCAGTACGCGACGCTTTTTATGTCTAGCTTTCCACCATGGATCCGGAAAATAGACATGCACTGCGGCGAGTCGTCCGTCAGGAACATCTCGAGAAACCACCTCCACAGCATCGCATGCAAAGAAACGTCCGTTGGTCACAGCTCGCTCCTCGAGTCGTTTCTGTGCCATCGCTGCATACTTGGCGGCAAGCTCCAGTCCGATGAATCGCGTTGTCTGATCGCGAGTTGCGGCATCGATCAGGAAAAGACCTTTTCCTGAACCCACTTCGAGCTCGATTCGCCCCGGCGTATTCAGCATGGTACGCAGAACATTCTGTTCGTCCGCGTTTTTAAAATAACCGTCGGGGTGTTGCATTCGCTTACTTCTTCACGACCCATATGTTCTGATAAACAACAGGATCATTGTGATTCTGCAAGAAGAGAGGGCCAGGCTCGTTGGCTTCTTTGCGTTTTCCAGGTGTGTGGCTCGGCAACTCCAAGTCTTGATGAATAACCACGCCATTGTGCCGAATAGTGGCTCGAGCGTTGACTACTTTCATACCCTGCGCGCCGTACTTCGCGGCGGTGAAATCGATATCGTACGTTTGCCAAGTCAAAGGTGGATAGCACATGTTTACCTTGGGTTCCGCAACTTTATAGATGCCTCCGCACTCGTTGTCTTTGCCTGCAAGCCCAAATGAATCGAGGACCTGCACTTCATATCGCCCCTGAAGATAAACGCCGCTGTTGCCACGCTTCTGGCCGCGGGCTTTAGGCATGAAAGGAGTATGAAACTCCAAATGCAAATAATGATCGCCAAACATCTTTTCGGTTTCACAACCAACACCTAAGAGCTTGTCTTCTTTTAGTTGGCCGTCCCGAAAAGCGGCGACAGAACTTCCATCAAAAAGAACGATCGCATCTTTGGGAGGCTTGGCACCCAGGGTTGGGCTTTGACGTTGAATCTTGGAAAGCTCAGCGAACGAATTTTCTTGAGCATCGATAATCGATAGAGCCTTGCTTTGAAGTTTGACGGAATAGCCTTCGCCCGTGCCGACAGCGATGTCTCCGTTCGCTCGAACGATGACGGATTTCTTTGCGACTTCGTTTCGATACCCATCACCGGGAAGGCCACCGGCATAGAGAACAACTTCGAACTCATCATTTCCAAGCGAAATTGCTTGAGCACCAAAGGCCCCTCCCCAAGCGTCGACGATCCCAGAGAATTCGCCTTGCAGTGCATAGTTTCGACCGCCTGATTCGGGCGTGAGAAACGCTTCTTCCGCCCCGATGGAACAAGCAGCAAGAAATGCGGACAGAATCGCAGAAATTGCAAAATGTATTCTAGTCATGATGAATGATCCTCCCGAAACGGATAGTTGCGAGATCGATTTGACAATCACAGGTTCCAGATAGCCAAAGTCTCACGACTTCGGCTACGAATCGACATTATTGAGCGGAATTCGAGGGGCCTATTAGAAACCGCCGCCCCGCCGATTGCCTTGTCCCGCTTTCGCCGCTGCTCCGATGGCTCGCAGAATACCTTCTTCGACGGTGATGCGAACTACTACCCCATGAGGTACAAGCTGAGTTTTGATCGTAAGCCGATCGTTTTCGGCATAATTTTGAGCCGCTTGGATCATGGCGTCGACAATCGGCGACGGTTGAATCGTTTGAACATACGAGAGGATCGACCCCAATTCAACCTGTAGATTCATCGGAGATCCCTGCGCCGAAGGCGCGGCGGCGACTCGATCGAGCGTCGCTTTCAGATTTGCTTCCGATTGATTACCAATCGCGATGTAGACTGATTTCTCAGCTGTTCCAATCGCGAAGGTTGCCGTGTCGGAGAAGATCTTCCTCACGGTTTCGTCCGCGTCGCTTGGAAGCTTCAATTGGCCTAGGTGAATCGACGCTTTTTGGTGGGTATATGCATTGAATTTGACCTCGGGGGTCGAATCACCAATCTTGATCGACGCAAGTGATTTCTGAAGGGTGGCGGCGAGTTGCTTGCCGTCTGCGATCTGGGATGCAGTGACGATATTCAATCCACCTTGAACAGATATCGACGTAGCGCCGTCGATAATTCCACTCTGGATACTCTTGATGACGATCAACTTGACCTCTTTGATCAGTTCAATCACGCCTTGGTCGTTGGCTGAATTACCCGAATTCTTTGCCAGCACGTCAAAGGCTGCATCGACCGACTGTTCTATCTGAGGGATCTGTGCTGGATCCATGATGTCGGTAAAAGCAATCGACGCCGCTCTTCCGTCGGCCTGAACACCTGAAAAAATCGTTTTGGCGGTTGCCGAACGCGCTAGTTGTGCATCCATTTTCGACCCGGCAACAAACTCCGTGGCTGCTTCTAAGTAAAGCTGTTTATTCGCCGAATCGCTTGCCAATCCAAGCACAACTTCCTTGGTATTCTGGACCATATCTTCGATTTGATCGATCTGAGCCATTTGAACTTGCTCTGCGACCCGCATTGCATCCTTTCGTTTCGCAATGGCATCCTTTTCTTCGCTTGTGCTTGCCGAAGCGGCCGCCTTTTCGAGTTCTCGCTCAAGACGTGCCTTTTGATCGGCGCTGTTCCGCTGATACGAATCCTTAATCTGACCGATCAAGACGTCTCGCATTTGTTTGGGAATGCTTTGGACATCTAATTTTGCACCGATGTCATAGCGACTTGAAAGTTTTTGCAATAGTTCAGCAGGAACCAGCTTGAAGTCTTTTACCGAGTCTTCTTGCTGGCTCACAATGAGCCATTTATCAAGTTGTTTCGCAAAAACAGGTCGCAGGCCGACGTCCATCGTGTAAAGCCCACTACCCAAATCTTCGGGTTGTCCGAAATTTGCCAATCCAGCAAAGAAAGCCTTCAGGTCGGAAACAGGGAGCATGACGATCGGCACCGGATTTCCTGCCGGGCTGAGTGTCACTGCCACGCCGAAGGGTCGAGTCCGGTCTAATCCTTGCGAATATTGATTCACAGTCATGGTTGCCAATCCGCCAATTTCAGGTTGATTGACCGCCCGCAATAAATAGGTGACGCTCGCCATCAGCTGCTCGATCTTGCTGGTCGATACGATCAGCGTTGGTTGTCCAACTGCAACCGCGGTCGGCGGTCGCTCCTGAGCAAATGATGGTGCGATCGTAGAGATTAAGAGCAAGACGCCCCCGAAGACTCGAGAACGCCACGAGCGAAGCAAACGCATGACCAGATGTCCTTGTGTGATCGAAAATTGTCAGACTATCGAGCTACAGTGTAGCAAATCGTCGAGAAAGTACGATCGGCATTTACACGAGGAATCGCTTTAGCCAGCGTTCGCTGACAATCGTCCCGCGAGCGGAGTCGCGGGGCCACTTGATGCCAGGAAGCGTACTTTAGGAATCGGCGAGCGCTTCTTCCGGTGCATCGGCTTCCGCAACTGCCCCTTCTGGACCGGCATAGCCGCCCGCAGCCAGGACGAGTTCGCGAATTTCTTCCGTGATCTGTGG
>JANPLJ010000768.1:0-2990 GCA_031426475.1 Pirellulaceae bacterium
TAGGCCGAGTTGTAGGAACCTGGCGTTAAAAGGACCGCCGTCGGCGAGCTCGCACCCGACGGAGCACACTGCAAGAGTGTCTTTAGGAGTTGCGGACGACAAAGCTATCTATGCTTTTGTTCCGGACATCATCAAATACTATCTTGGCGAAGATCCAATCCTAGCAAACGTTCCGACCTACGTCTGCTCGGACAAAACGCAGTGCGAGCATGTTCTGGACAACCTCGATAAATTGGTTGTCAAACCAACCAACGAATCGGGAGGGTATGGGATTCTGATGGGGCCGCAATCGACGAAAGAACAACGCGACAGCTATGTCGATTTAATCAAAGGCAACCCTCGGAATTATATTGCTCAGCCGATGTTGAATCTGTCGACCGTACCAACGTTGGTAGGCGACCAATTGCAGCCGAGGCATGTCGACTTGCGACCGTTTGTCTTGTGTGGGGATGACATCTATGTCATGCCGGGTGGATTAACCCGAGTCGCCTTGACGGAGGGATCGATGATCGTGAATTCCTCACAAGGTGGCGGCAGCAAGGACACCTGGGTGATTGAGCATTCGAACAACGGTCAGATGCAATCTCAGTCACAAGACAATCATGGCCAGTTGCAGTCGCAATCGTAGATGCAATCCCATTAGGCCAATCCCAAAGAAGTATTCCATTCACGAAGTTCGAACATGCTAAGTCGCGTTGCTAATTCCGTTTACTGGTTGAGTCGGCTGATGGAGCGTGCAGAGAATGTAGCGCGTTTCATCGACGTCAATTACAGTCTGACTTTGGGATACGGTAGCGCCTTCGCCGATCAATGGGAACCATTAGTCTATACTACCGGTGATCATGATCTCTTCAAAAAGAGTTACGACTCGGCGACTCGCGACAATGTTCTTCAGTTCTTGGCCTTCGATCGAGAAAACCCCAATTCAATTATTTCGTGCGTTCTGTCAGGTCGCGAGAATGCAAGAACGATCCGCGAGACGATTACGAGCGCCATGTGGGAGCATGTCAATCGATTTTATTTGATGGTCGAGGCTGCGTCGGGGGATCAAAGGACATTGAAGGATCCAACCGTTTTTTGCGATTCCGTGAAGAACGCGAGTCACGCTCTGGTCGGGGCTACGTATACGACGATGTCGCATGGCGAAGCATGGCATTTTCTACGACTAGGGCGACTGCTCGAACGCGCAGATAAAATCTCGCGAATCGCAGACGTCCAATATTATCTGCTCCTACCGAAGACCGAAGTCATCGGTGGCTCGTTAGATATCGTTCGATGGTCCGCCTTGCTTCGATCCAACAGTGCTTTGGAAATGTATCGACGCGTCCATGGAGCGATCACGCCGAAAAACGTCGCTCAGTTTTTGATTTTAAACCGCGATTTTCCCCGGTCAATTCGATTTTGCTTGATTGGATCACAGCAATCGATAAGTGAAATCACGGGCAGCCGTCCCGGTACATTCCGACTTCGCACCGAACAACTGATCGGTCGACTAAGCTCGGAATTCGATTATATGAGAATCGAAGAGATCATTGAGCAAGGGATGCATGAATTTATCGACGACTTTCAAACGCGAGTCAACAATGTTGGCACCGCGATTCATGACGATTTCTTCACGATGCCAGTCCGAGCAGAGTGTTGAAAAAACAACTTAGAGCAGCTTCTTAGAAGAACCACCAGAATTGATCAACCATGACTATCCGTGTCTCACTAAACCACCAAACCATTTACCGGTATGACCGCTCGATTCATATCGGTCCACAAGTGATTCGACTTCGTCCAGCGGCCCATTGCCGAACGCCAATCGACAGTTACTCGATCAAAGTCACGCCTGCCGATCATTACTTGAATTGGCAGCAGGACCCGTTTGGCAATTACTTGGCACGTGTCGTTTTCAATGAAAAAGTCAACGAATTCAAGGTTGAAGTTGATGTCGTCTCGACGATGACGGTCATCAACCCGTTTGATTTCTTTATGGAGCCGGAAGCAACGGAGTTTCCTTTTTCGTACGACACGACAAGCATCGAGGAGCTCGGGCCGTATCTTCAACGTGGTGCTACTGGACCGAAGCTTCAGGAATTCTTGAGAACGTTGAACTACACGCCACGTCGCACCATCGACTTCTTGGTCGATTTGAACACTGCGATAAAGAACCACATCGAATACACGCTGCGAATGGAACCGGGAGTCCAATCGCCCGAGCAGACTCTGACTTTGAGAAGCGGGTCGTGTCGCGACAGCGGTTGGTTGATGGTCGATGTATTGCGTCAGCTCGGTTTCGCGGCTCGATTTGTATCTGGTTATTTGATTCAATTGACGGCAGATCAAAAATCGCTCGATGGCCCATCAGGACCCGAGAAAGATTTTACCGATCTTCATGCGTGGGCTGAAGTGTTTCTACCCGGCGCAGGATGGATTGGGTTAGATCCTACGAGCGGTCTGTTTGCCGGTGAAGGGCATATCCCTCTTGCTTGCACACCGCAACCGACATCGGCTGCTCCGATAACCGGAACGCTAGAGCAGTGCGAAGTCGAATTCGAACATCACATGTCGGTCACGCGAATCCATGAGGACCCGCGTGTTACGCTCCCTTACAGCGATCCGCAATGGCAACGCATCGAAGCACTCGGACATGAAATCGATTCCCATTTAAAGCGTGGCGACGTGCGATTGACGATGGGTGGCGAACCGACGTTCGTGTCGATCGACGATATGGACGGCGAGGAATGGCAGACTGCCGCCGTGGGTCCCACCAAGCGAGGACTGGCTTACGATCTTTTGCTTCGGCTGAAAGCACGATTCGGACATGGTTCGGTCCTGCACTTTGGTCAAGGCAAATGGTATCCTGGCGAGTCGTTGCCGCGATGGGCGATGGCGATATTCTGGCGCAAAGACGGCGAGCCTATATGGCACAATGATGATTTGATGGCCAATGTTGAAACCGACTACGGCCACACGGTTGAGGATGCCCAGAGTTTCGCAACGCGGTT
>JANPLJ010000769.1:0-3916 GCA_031426475.1 Pirellulaceae bacterium
CTCCAAAGACGGTGCTCGTCGATCGATTGTAAAACACTTGACGACCCGCGACCGTTGCCGTTCGCAAATCACCCGTCAACGTAACATTTGTTGCGGTCGCACTGTTCAGCTCAGCCGCCGTTCCCGAGGTACCCGATGTCGCCGCCAAACCAACAAAAAGCGTCGACGACATCGCGATGGTCGCTTGACCAATCTGCAACCAAGTCGTTCCGTCGGACGACGTAAAGCCGGTAAAGACATTTCCAGCTCGCGTTACTCGGACCCAGTAGGGGGCGTTTCTGACAATATCGCTCGCAGCCGTTGCCGCCCCCCCAACCGTGGCGCGTGAAGAAAACTGGGCCGTCCCCGTGTTACCTTCACGCAATGCCATCATCGCGAAACGTGAATTCGTCGCCAGGTTCTCGCGAAACATCACGCCAAATCGTGTGTTCCCTCCCCCCGTATCCTCAAGTGTTGCAACACGCGCCGTGATCGATCCATCGCCATCTAACTGCTGGTGCGTAAACCGGAAGCTATCAGCATTCCCACTGATGGCGGCACCACTGCTGACGACCTTGAACGTCGAAGTCCCGGACGTAAAGGTTGTCGCCCCCACACCTGACCCCGATACCGTTCCAATATCTTGAGCGATCCATGGCGTCGGGAGAGGTGTGATTGTTGGCGATGCAGTGAAAACAAGATTGAACAAACTGCGCGATTGTCCAACTGTACCGAGAACTCGGTAGTAGTATTCGTTGCCCGGAGTTACGGTACTATCCGTATACGATGTTGTGCCGGCTGGTAGGTTGGTCAGATCGGAAAAGGACGTTCCGTTGGTGGAGCGCTGGATCAAGTAACCCGTCTCGATCGTTAGGTCCGTCCATGTGAGAGTAATGGCATTGCCTAGAATCGAAGAAAACGCCAAGTTCGCTACTTGCGCCATTCGGGTAGCGCCTGAGATCACGGTCGATTGGCCGTCTCCCAATGCGCTCGTCGGAGTGACGCGATAAAAGAAGGAAGTAGCAGCCGTGAGGCCGCTGTTAGTGTAGCTCGGAATGTTTGCGCCAACGGTTGCGAGCGTCGTATAGGTGACGCCATCCGGCGAACGCTCGATACGGTACCCCGTTTCGCCAGAGGTCTCGATCCAATCTAAAACGATCTGAGTCTCGGTATACGAAGTCAGCTCTAGCCTCGTCACTGCACTCGGTCGATTGAGTTCCTTTACAATGGTTGATGGAACCGACGCACCAGAGCCATCCAACGCGCGTACTTGATAAAAATAACGCATCGTACCGACGAGTCCCGTATCTTGAAACGTGGTTACATCGGCGGCCGTTGTTCCCGCCGTTGTGAATACCACTCCATCGATCGAGCGTTCAACGCGATATCCTGTTTCGCTCGCTTGATTTGCCCACGAGATAGTAAGATCGGCACCCGTCGAACGCGTCACGGTGACGCCGGTAGGTGCCGGCAGCGCATTCGGCGTTGGTGTTACGACACCCAAATTGCCTGTGACGGTAACGTTTTCGAACTCGGCAACCGTAAACAGTCTGTCGTTCTGCGCCGTTGCAACCAAACCGATTTGGACGGTTGCGTTCATGGCGATGGTGTCCGTACCGAGCGTCGTCCAAGTCGTTCCATTCGCTGACGTCGATGCGGTAAAGAGGTTGCCGACTCGCTGCAGCCGTACCCAAACCGGTGCAAAGGCCGCCGCCGCGGATGAAGTCGTAGTCGATGTTCCGCCGACGGTCGCGCGCCGAATAAACTTGACGCCTTGGGTCGCCGTCGGTGTCAACGCTACATGCTTTGCGGTCCCACCCGTTGTCTCACGTATTTCAATCCCAGCCTTCGCATTGCTAGTAGTATTCACCAGCGATGCGACTCTCGCAATGATCGTTCCGTCTCCCGTCAAGGTTTGCCTCGCAAACTGCATTTCGTCCGCTGTTCCAGCAGTTGCAATGTCAGCTCCCGACGCACCGAGAATAAAACTGTTCGTCGATGAATGAAACTGCGAGAATCCAGTGATGCCTGTTACGCCGACATCTCCGGCAACCCAACCCGTAGGCAAGGACCGCACGGCCACATTGTAGGTCCCAAGATCACCATAGTTGCCGTGACTCGAGACCAGGGCGTAATAGGTACCCGAGGAGAGAACCAACGTGATTTCTTGATCATTCAGTGTCGGCGCATCTTTCGCTGCGACCAAAACTCCGAGGGCATCATAGATTTCGAGTTTGAGATCGACGCCGGATGGGAAATCCGCCAACGCCGAGACCGTTATCGACTGGCCGTTTGAATTGAATGAAAACGCATCGACATCGCTCATACGTTCGATAATGCCACTGGCATACTGAACATCGTTCATCGACGTCAACGCGGTTGCAGTCGCAATCGTGCCACCGAAATCATCCGCTCGAAAACCGTCGCCACCCGGGGCTTGGTACGGTACGATTTTGTTTCTAATCACATTGACATCATCTTGAAGTCCACTGGGGTTCGCTGTATGCCCAATAGCCCATTTGCGAACGCGTTGTGCGAAATCGACTCCCATGATCGGCACGTGCAATTCGTCGTATCCGCTTGAATAGTCAGCGGTCTCCGCTCCAAAAAGATCGAAGTCGGATTGATGCGAGAGTCCAAAATTGTGTCCCACTTCGTGCGCGATTCCCGATTGTCGCGTTCTCGCATCGCCACTTTGATTAAAGCAACGCGGCTGCGTGTTTGGAAACACGTTGACGCCGCAGTATCCACCGACGATATTATTTCCAATCGCCGCCCATGCTTTGGGTTGAGCAGTGGCTGGCTGGACCGTCGTAACGTCCGTATCGAACATAGCAACATAGGTCGCGATATGTCGCCATGCCTCGGCGATCGTCTTCTGTTCGGCAGCGTTGAATGTGGTGGGACTTCCATCGACATCGTAAGCCTGAGTATTCGTCGTCGTATCGCCATCGAAATCAAGAAACACGGAGGTAGGCGATCCCAAGAGACTGTTCAGAACAGGCATGCCGTTGGCAAGCGTCGTGAACGAAAGAGTTTGCGGAGTAAACACACCAAGAACGGCGGGGGTGGTTAAGGCCAAGACGTCAGCGAGAGTAGCCGCGTCCAATCGAAGTACCCAGTTGGTCTCGTCATTGTCTTCGCTTGAAGGACGAGTGTCGGCGACATAGCCATGGTCAGGATGGTCGTCATCCCCTAAATCTGCGATCTCAAACGAATTCATTTCGTTCGACAGATCCGCCGCCATGAGCATGCGATTTTCAAGCTGTTCTAGACGAAGACGACGCAATCGCTTATTCAAGCGTCCTGGCCTTTTGCCTAAAGGTCGCAACATGGAAACAAGATTGTTATTGCCGATCGAGTCTGAAAAGTTCTTTGGCATGGCTAGCAGCGTTGAATAGTGAGAGGAAGAGAAGAACCCAAAAGGTACTGTTCCCCAGAGGAAAACAAACCTGCAACGATATCTCAGAATACACTAAAGACAAGCTATGGAACAGCCTTTCCCCTTAGCGTCTCCCCGTATTCTAAATGCTCGGTATGCACAGAATGGGTGGATCGCTGAGATTTGCGCACAGCGTTTCTCATTGAAACGCAACACCGATCCGATTCTTGTGCTTTTCGTCTTAATGCGACGCGCAAGCGAGCGGTAAACCAATCGCATTTTCGACGATTCGCTGGGCGAACGCGTTACCTTGACAAACGGCGACTAGTGCCACAACTCGGAATGGCTAGGCCACCACGGCGAGGACTTGCGTAGGTCGACCTTTTTCCTATCCAGCTTTCCTTCGCCATCGCGATCCTTGTTCGGCGTGAGACCTCTACGGCGTTGTGACGAGTGAGACCCCAGCGGCCTTGGAGACGGTTTTGCTTTTTAGTAGGCCGGAACAAGTCGCTAGCAAACTTGGATGTTGAATAAAACGTTGGCGACGCCGTTCCG
>JANPLJ010000770.1:0-1333 GCA_031426475.1 Pirellulaceae bacterium
TGCTGGTAACGCTCTTCTTTCCAGAAGTCGGATCGATCATTCCGCGAGCTTGCTGCAGCTTTTCAAGTGGGATAAAGGCAAACGTGGAATCGTATTCGCTCATCTTGCTTTCGTAGAGATCGACGACCGTGAAAGATTGGTCGATCGCTCGCGGTGGGGAACCGGCCCCCGGCATCGTCAAAGTAACATCGTCACCTGGACGAATGAAGAACAAATCCTTCACGTCTCCGACAGGATCGCGGTATCGCATGCTGCCGATACTGATTCCCAATACGATCCCGGTATGCGTCTCCTCTTCCGCATCAAAATAGTGCGGCCGATCGGTGTTCGCTACGACTGCCGTTTGCGGACCAGCCAAGAGATCGGATCCTTTGGCGGTATCCTGGTCCGGTTGCGAGTTCGCTGAATCGGAAATCTCTTCACTGGACGAGGCTTCGCTGGTTTTTTCAGCCATGGCAACCGGCAACGCGATAGCCCCTGCCTTGGCTTCGTCCATTTGTTGGCGAAGCTTTCGATTTCGAGCTGCCTCCAATTCCAAGTCCTTTCGCAGCCGTGCCATGCTGCGACGGTAGGTCCATCCCGCCTCGGGAAAAGAGTTTCGGCCCGGTGCATATCCGGCTTCTTTCAACGCGAAATTCAACCCGCGTTGGTTGTCGGGATGCAGTAAATACTGGCTGAAATCGCTGACCGACGCATACGTAGCTGTGTCGATACCGATCAAGTTTATCTGTTGAGTATGGCTGGATCCGTTGTACTGGAAGCTAACCATCGCCGGGACCGCAACAACCGTGGTAAGTCCGTCGAGCCGATCTCCCAGCGTCGATCGAATCCGCTCTTGATACCATTCGACGTCGTTAATCCCCTCAGAAGAGTGGCTTTCAACGACGATATCGCTGAGAATTCCGTGGATCCGCTGATGCATCTCTTCGGTAAATCCATCCATGACACTGTTCACGACCACTAGCGTCGCGACCCCCAATGTGACAGAAACGATCGATGCGAGAGCGATCCATCGCGTCTTTAAGTAGCGCCAGCACAGCAGCAGTTTGTACATTCAACCATCCTTGGTTGGTGGAATCCGAGGGTCCAATGCGCACGAAACGCACATTCTGGGCAATCTAGCAAGCTTAAACGAGCAAGAAAATGGCAGTTTTATCAGAGATCTGGTCAAGAATTTTTTTAAGACTGGAAAAACGGAGACCAGTGAAGCATACTAAGCGTCTATCCCACCCAAACTTTTCCGTTTACCGACGAACTCTCGGCCAATAAAAGATTTTGTTGGGCAAACGCTCGACGGGCGGCAGGAACGGAAAGAGACGCATCATGATCGCAC
>JANPLJ010000771.1:0-1884 GCA_031426475.1 Pirellulaceae bacterium
CGAATTCTGACGAATTCGGCTACCTAAAACTTAAGCTTGAACAACCATGATGGCGAGACTCACGACCTAGCACGACGCCCTTCTCCAGTCCATTTTTCTCCATCCGAACCGTAACCATGCCCAAGAAATCCCCTCGATCCCGAAAACCGCCGACTCCCAAGAAACCGCCCTCCCCTGGCTTCCTAGGCTTTCCAAGTGAACTCTTCAAATTCCTACGTGACCTCGCAAAGCACAACGATCGCGAATGGTTCGCGGAAAACAAGCAGCGATACGAAGAAGATTGTCTGGCACCATCCTTGGCTTTTATCGAGGCGATGCAGCCGTCGATCCGCAAACTATCTCCGTACCTAACAGCGATTCCCAAACGTGTCGGGGGCTCGTTGATGCGAATCTATCGCGATACGCGATTTTCAAAAAACAAAGCTCCCTACAAAACCAACGTCGGTATTCACTTCCGACACGAGATCGGTGGCGACGTCCACGCCCCAGGTTTGTACCTCCATCTCGAACCCGGCGCCTGCTTCGTAGGTGTTGGAATCTGGATGCCCCCCACCGACGCTCTCGCCATGATCCGACAGCTGATCGACGAAGACCAGCGATACTGGAAAAAGACTCGAGACGAAAAGAAATTCGCTGCGAGGTTTAAACTGGACAGCGAAAGCCTCAAAACAGCTCCGCGTGGCTACGATCCAACCCACCCGTTGATCGACGACCTTCGACGCAAAAGTTTTGCCGCCATGGCCCCCATCTCCGAAAAAGAGCTTGCTAGCCCTCAATGCGCATCCCATGTTGCCGAAGCCTTCAAAGAAGCGAAACCCTTCATGAAATTTCTGTGTGACGCGCTCAACCAACCATTCTGATTTGCGATTCGAAAGCTTCGCCTTTCAACGATTGTTGTTTCTACCGATCATTCGCTGTCTCTTTAAATTCGCTGTCGATTAAATCAAATTCGACAGCGAATTTAAGGAGGCAGCGAATCATAGCTTACCTACGGAACAAGCGGGCTTGATTCCGTACAACTGTACGTGTATTGTGTACGTACAGTTGTAAGCATCATAGGACCGCGTTTAAAACGGGGTCACGTTATAAAAAAACATCAAGGAGACCGGGTGGATGGTGGATCGACCGGGATTGTCGAAAGGCGAGCTGCTCATTGCTCGATTGCTTTGGGATGGAGGCCCTTCGACCGTTCGTGCCATCTTCGAATCGCTAGCAAAAGGCCAGGAGATGGACTTCGCGACGGTACAGACCTATTTGCGAAGGCTCGAATCCAAAGGCTATGCGACTTCTGTCCTTCAAGGCAAAACGCGTATCTACTCGGCAAAGACCAAGCCGAAAACTGTTATCCGTTCGACCGTCGATGACTTGGTCGACCGGCTATTTGGTGGTGAGACGATGCCGCTGGTTCGGCATTTAATCGAAGATCGCGGTATCTCCGAAGAGGAGCTCGGCGAACTTCGGAAGCTGATCGATCGCATGGACAAGGAGGGCCGTAAAAAGTGAATAGCCCATCCATTCTGGAATTGCTTGCGACACAGACTTGGCAAATCGCGATCAGTATTCTCGCGGTCGTGATTTTGAATCGGACGATTGCAAGAAAGCGGCCTCACCTAAAGAGGATTCTCTGGGGAGCAACCTTGATCGCGACCATCCGATGGCAAACGTGGTTGGCTCTCGGTTGGCTCACGTCGCTGTTGACACTTACTGGGGTCTCTGCGATTCAATATCGCGTTTTCATTCGAAGACTAAATCGCTATCCAAGATTATCAAGCCCTCAGGTGGATGCGATGGCGGCGCGTTTGATGAAGAACAACGACACGAATATCTCCCCCCTCTCCCCCGGCTTTGCGGGGGAGAGGGCTGGGAAGAGGGGGCCGAATCTCC
>JANPLJ010000772.1:0-1196 GCA_031426475.1 Pirellulaceae bacterium
ATCGTGCCATTGGTGAATATCGTTAACACTTCAGCTACTTTCTTCCACCGTTCAAATCAAGATTTGTTTCGCGACCTGACCTTCGACGTCCGTGATTCGATAGTGGCGTCCCTGAAACTTGAATGTTAGTTTCGTATGATCGATACCAAAGCAATGAAGGATCGTTGCGTTCAGGTCGTGGACATGAACCGGGTCCTGCACCACGTTATAGCAATAATCATCTGTCTGGCCATATACGATCATACTTGTGATCGTGACAGCGTGCACAACCGACGGTGAGCCCCAGCCAGACTGTGGCATTTAAAACACTTATCGGAAAGGATCGACAGCACGTGACGATTAAAATCGATTTCACCGCTCGATGTGCTTTCGGCCATCACGTCGCCGATGGCGAATAGCGATATCCATGCAAAGTTTACTACAAAGTAAAAGCGAACCATAAGATTAGTTCCGATAACCCGAGACCCAAGTTACCAACCGGAGATCGCGGTAGCAAGGCCGAGGACAAATCAACGAAGTCCAAGAAGTAAAAATACGGTAAGAAAAAGGGAAAAGCATCGGCCGCTTAAAGTCTAACCGAAAACCTGTTGGCCCCTCTCATTGGGAGCGGGCCTATGGCGCATATCAATTTGCGTGTGACGGAGGCGTACCTTCTAAAATTCGCTGTCTCCTTAAATTCGCTGTCGATTGATTCAATTGCAAGACTACAAGCACATTGATACGATTCGATTATTCGCGGTCGACAGCGAATGAAAAGAGGCAGCGAATGGAAGAGAGTAGATGAAAGAGTATGGTGGCGAAGGCGTTTTCATGGTCCTCGAATGTCTTTGCGCAAGAGCCGGTCAAAGCGGAGGAACTACGCTCTTCGCTCGCATGATGACTGCGCGCGTCGCCGATGAAGGGGGGGCGACCTGAAGTTCCTTGCGAAGCTGGAAACCGGCAAAATTCTGAAAGCCAAAGCCGATCGCATGATTGATTTCTTCCAACTCCTCAAACGCGATTTGTCCGTTCCATCCGAAAGCCCTTTGTATTCAACACTCGAAGGTGTTTTCCGTCCGCGAAAGGCCCAGTACCGGGAATCGAACCCAGGTGGACAACTGGTGTCAACACTGGACGACATCGCTCGATTCTTGTTGCTTCATCGAAATGAAGGCAAGGTAGACGGTCGCGAAATCGTTTCGAAGTCAACCTTGCAG
>JANPLJ010000773.1:0-3423 GCA_031426475.1 Pirellulaceae bacterium
GGGTTAATCGGCAATGGCATGCAATCGAACGCTCGGAAAAAGAATGGTGTCGGGAGTCATTGTTTTGCTTGGGCAGGCTCCGTACCGTGGCACGTTTCGATATAGATCGCGAGCAAGCCCTTAATTTCATTTCGAGGATAACCCATTCACCACGGTAGTCGTCCCGGACCTGTTGAGTATGGTCGGTTTTGCCGATGGCGTTCACATGATGACACAGATACGCAAGCATCGGGCCGGTGGAATGTCGGGCCGCGATTCGGCCGCGAAAGCCATGGATGAAGTGGGAAAGGCATCGTTTTTGACTGCCCTTACAACCGCCGTCGGCTTTGGTTCGCTGGGTTGGGCACAACATGAAGTTGTTCGCGAATTCGGGTGGTGTTGCGTCTTAGGCGTCGGCATCACTTTTTTGGCCGTTATTGCGGTGATACCGCTTGCCTGCACGACTTGGTTGGGGAAAAGCGTTCATCATGGAATCAAGTCAGGATTGATCGAAAGCAACAGTAGTCGGCTGTCGGCATTGATCCTATGGATTCTTCGCTATCCAAAACAGATCGCCTGCGCTGGGATCGTCATTACAGTTACTTGCGTCGTCGTCACACTTCAGCTTCGACCTGATGAACGGATGCTACAAGGCGTCCCAGAACGTAGCTCCGAGTCGATCGCTTTGAGAAAAATGGATCGGGCCTTTGGTGGCATGGAGACTTCGACCGTGACCATCCGATGGAGTGAGCATATTCCTGATGACGCGGCCGAGATCCTAATCGTAACCGAAGAAATCGAACAGATGTTGCGAAGTGAGCCACTCCTTGGCACGCCGCTCGGAATTGCCTCGCTGGTAAACGCTCTTCCGGGCAATGGTAACGCCGGAGATAAAGCTTCGATGGTCGAACTCATGCCGCCCCTCTTGAAACTCGCATTCCTGAAACCCGATGTTCGCACGTCGAGCATTGTGTTTCGGGTGCAAGATATTGGCATCGCCAAGTACGGACCGGTATTCGCCCGCGTCTCGAAGAAACTCGATTTGCTCGTTGAAAGCCATCCTGGATTCCAGGCCGAACTAACGGGTGCAGCGATCTGGCGATGGAAAAATCTTTATCGGATCGTCCTTGATCTGGTCGCGAGTCTTGGATCGGAAGCTCTCATCATTTCGGTCCTCCTTGCCATCGCTTTTCGGTCGTGGTCGCTTGGATTAATCGCCATGATCCCGAATCTCTTTCCGCTCACCGTCACTGGGGCGGGGATGTATTTTCTAGGGAGCAGTTTGGAGTTGATCAGCGTCTTGGCCTTCACCGTCTGCTTGGCAATTGCGGTCGACGATACTGTCCATTTCTTAACGCGGTACACGCATGAAATCAAAACATGCTCGGATCATAACGAGGCGATTCATCGTTCTTTCGTCGGCGTTGGCAGCGCGTGTATCATGACGACCGTCGTTCTTATTTGCGGTTTCGCAACTGTTTTGTGGAGCGACTCGCGCGAGCATCAAATTTTCGCCACGATGGGATGCGCGACTCTCGCCTTCGCCCTGATCGGTGACCTACTCTTCCTCCCCGCCATGCTAGCGGTCTTACGACGACGCAGAAACAACGTATCAACATCGGTATGAAGGATTAGCTGGGAAGACAGATCGGCGAGACGTTTCTAGTTGGTAGAATGACCCTGGAATTTCTGGTAGCATGTTTGGACCGATGTTTACTTGCTTGCCCGCCACCTATAACCAGGCGAGCTCGTTGGCTCAATAGTTTGAGAAGTTTTGACCAAAGGAGTCCGTTTTCGTATGGCCTTGCACTGGAAAATCTTGATTGGCCTGCTAATTGGAGCAGTGGCTGGACTTCTCGCAAACGCCTTTTTGAGCCAAGAAGCGGCTGCGACGCTTTCGTCGATTGGCGAGGGAATAGGGCATGTTTTCTTGCGGCTTATCTTTATGGTGGTGGTGCCGCTTGTTTTTTGCGCACTAACGTTAGGGGTCGCTGGCATCGGTGATGCGAGAAAGCTGGGGAAGCTCGGCTTGCAGACTCTCGTCATGACTCTCGTTTTTTCATCCGCTTCGGTATTCATTGGCCTGGCGCTCGCGAATACGATTCAGCCAGGAAGCCGACTCTCGGCTGAGGCGAGGCAGAGTTTGCAAGAAAAATATGCGGGCGATGCCACGCGTGCATCCGAAAATGCGAAGAAAGCGAAGTCGCTCAAGGAAACACTGCTGGACATTATCCCCAAGAACCCGCTTCAAGAAGCCGTCGGTTCGTTGGATGGAAGCTCTCCAGGTAGCGGAATGCTCGGAGTGATGTTCTTTTCACTTTGTATGGGAGTGGCACTCACGGTCATTGGGCCGAAAGCTGAACCCGTGATCGCCGTTCTAGACGGCCTATACGAGGCGATTATGGCGATCATTCGATTCGCTATGCGGCTTGCTCCGTTCGGAGTTGCAGGGTTGGTCTTCGCGATGACGGCGACGCTTGGTCTTGAAATCATTCAAGTCCTCGCTTGGTTCGTCGGAACGGTGATCGTGGGTCTTTTGATTCAACTGTTGGTCGTCTACTCGATCGCGGTGTATTTTATCGCGCGTCGCTCGCCGGTCGCCTTCTTTCGAGATATCTTAGAGGTTTTACTCACGGCGTTTGCGACATCGTCGTCGAATGTGACGCTACCGACGTCCCTACGCGTGGTCGACGAGAAGCTTGGACTCGATAAAAAGATTGCCCATTTCGTGTTGACAGTGGGTTCTACCGCGAATCAAAACGGAACCGCCCTATACGAGGGATTAACCGTTTTGTTTATTGCTCAGGTGTTTGGTGTGGAACTCTCGTTTTCACAACAAGTACTGGTCGTATTGATGTCCGTGCTTGCAGGCCTCGGCACGGCTGGCGTTCCTGGCGGTTCGCTGCCGTTGGTTGTTCTCGTCTTGCAATCGATTCAAGTACCCGTTGAGGGGATTGGAATCATCCTCGGGGTCGATCGCTTGCTAGACATGAGCCGCACAACGGTGAACGTCGCTGGCGATATCGCAGTAGCAACTTGTGTTGATCGGTGGTCCGCCAAGCAGTCAAGTTGAGGTTAATTAATGCCAATCGATCGTGAAGTATTCTGCTCTGCCTGGGATCGGACAGGCTGTAATAGCGGAAAGTCTGCACACCATGCCTCAGCGCAGAATAGTAGTGAAGGCCCGCATTCGCTGTGGACGTTGGAAGTGCCTATTCTGTATGATTGGCGCGGGCTGAATCTCGGACGCATCGCAATCGGAGCTTGGCTTGGACGCCGCAAAAAAGACATTCTATTCAAAGTGTGGCCGCGCCATTCTTATGGCTACCCTGCTGTTTGTTCCGCTAGCATTCTTTGGAGCGGGAAAGGCAGTTGAGAGCAACGTCAACAAAATCGAAGACTGGCTTCCGAAAAAGTTTCAAGAAACTGCCGAGCTGGATTGGT
>JANPLJ010000774.1:0-5342 GCA_031426475.1 Pirellulaceae bacterium
CACAACCCCGAAGTGCGAGCCCGTATTGCTGGCGGTCTCGCCCCTTCCATTCTAGCCGAAGGTCTCCAGCACCATTACGGACTAGGCGAGCTTAGAAAGCAAGTCTTATTCGATAATAGCCTGGCCGTTTATCCGGGTGAAATCATTATCATGACCGGGCCAAGCGGTTCTGGAAAAACCACGCTCCTCACTTTGATCGGGACGTTGCGACGCGTTCAAGAAGGCAAATTGACGGTTTTAGGCCGTCCGCTGCACCAAGCTTCAGACGCCGATTTGATCCGGGTTCGCAAGGATATCGGGTTTATCTTCCAAGCACATAATCTTTTTGATTCCCTGTCCGCCACTCAGAATGTCCGGATGGCTTTGGAGCTGACCGAACCCGCTACGAAGATGAAAGTAAAGACCCA
The DNA here is from genome assembly GCA_031426475.1 of Pirellulaceae bacterium. Taxonomy (GTDB): domain Bacteria; phylum Planctomycetota; class Planctomycetia; order Pirellulales; family Pirellulaceae; genus JAIYDQ01. Next base: position 408 of record JANPLJ010000774.1, read on the forward strand.
AACCGCTCAACAAATGCTTGCCGCCGTGGGACTCGAACACCGATTGCATCATAAGCCCAAGCAGCTTTCGGGTGGTCAAAAGCAACGTGTGGCAATCGCTCGCGGGTTGGTACATCGTCCGAAGCTTGTTTTGGCTGACGAGCCAACAGCGGCGCTCGACGAACAAAGCGGACGGACGGTGGTTGAGCTCTTTCAGAAGATGGCCAAGGAGCAGCAGACAACGATTATTATCGTCACCCATGACAATCGAATCCTCGATGTCGCCGATCGAATCGTGAATCTTGTCGATGGTCGAATTCGAAGCGATGTCTTGATCAAAGAAGCGTCGATCATTTCGCAAATGCTTGCGCAGTGCCGTATCTTTGATCGTGTCACTCCGAGAACGCTGGCAGGTGTTGCGGATCAGATGATCGCGTTGACGATTCCCAAAGGAGCGACGATCATTCGCGAAGGCGATACGGGAGATCGATTCTATCTGGTTCGACAAGGTCGGGTGTCGGTTCAGCGCGGTCAGGAATCCAAGGTCGTCGCGGAACTGTCAGAAGGCGATTTCTTTGGCGAAACGGCTTTGCTGACCGGTCAACCGCGGAATGCCACCGTCGTCGCTTTGGAAGAGACGATCTTGTACGCTTTGAGCGAACCAGACTTCAAACGCGCGATGGCCGATTCGGCTTCCTTTGAAGAAGAAATTCGGCGGACCGTCTTTGATCGGTAAGTTTCTGCCAAGATTTGCGTGCCAGCAACGAATAGGACAGAAAAATTGAGGACAGAAAAATTTCCGAATCAACCTTTCCTTGCGACAATTCATCTGTCGGCAGTCTTCCTGTCGACGATCTTCCTGTCCTCAATTTTCCGGTCCTCAATCTTCCTGTCTCGAATATCCCTGTCGCGAATATCGCTGCTCGTCGGAGCTGGTGGAGTTTGCCGGGCAGGACGTTGGCGGTCATCTTTCGGCTCGTTTGTCTAAGTGTATTACTTGCGATTGCGGCTTCGACTCCAATCCTTCAATGGGCATCGCTGGGATACTTATTGGAAACCGCGAGCCGCATGGCGAAGCGTCGGCCCTGGCGAGAAGTGGTTCCTGGATTGAAGTTGGCTGGTCAAATCGGATGGATCGCCGTCGCAATGCTTGTGACTTGGTTGCCAGCCGGGTTGTCAGCCCAGTTCGCATACCAAGCGGAACTGATCGAGCCGGGATCGAGGATCGCAGCCAACTGGCGAATCGCCGCCTTCGCGATCGGATTGTTCTGGATGATTCACGTCGTGTGGGCATTGATCCGCGGTGGGCGATGGCGAGATTTTTTGTGGCCAGCCCCGCGTCGCTTTTTTCGCGAGTTCTTTCGGCGATCTACTTGGCGTCAGGTCGAAGATCGGTTGTGGGAGACCGTTACCGGTCTCCAGATACCGCGATTGATTTGGCTTGGATTTCGAGCATGGATTGGAGCGTTGGTTTGGTTGGTGATCCCTGGCGTGATGGTCATCATTGGGATGCAAGCCTATCAACAACCTGTTCAAGCGGCGATTGGAGTGATCGGCTTCTTCGTGATGTGGTGGGTATTGTTGTACTTGCCTTTCTTGCAGATCCAAATGGCGACCGAGAATCGTTGGCGAGCGATGTTTCGATTGTCTACTGTCAAGATGGCGTTTCGGCGTGCGCCCTGGGCATTCTTTTTCGGGCTCTTAGCAACGTTGGGACTCGCGATCCCCCTTTATCTGCTTCGAATCGAATCACCGCCGGAACAGCTACTATGGCTGCCCTGTCTGTTTTTCGTCATATTGACGCTACCCGCCAAACTGTGCGTTGGCTGGGCATTGAATCGTGCCGGACGAAGAACAGAACCGCGATGGTGGCTATCGCGATACGTCGCATGGATTCTGGGGTTGGCGATCGTCCCGTTCTACATCTTGTTCCTCTATTTAGGGTCGCTCGCATCTTGGGAGGGGGCCGCGATCGTCTTTATCCAGCATGCTTTCTTGACGCCGGTGCCGTTTTTGGGGCAGTGATGTTGCGGACACTACAGTCGGTGCATTCGACACAGACTGCAAAGGACTTAAAGGACGCAAAGGACGTAAGGGACGTAAGGATGTTAGTTCGGTTTCTCGTTATTCTCGAGACGACGTCGAATTGCGACCTAGGGTTCCGTAATCGTTCCAAAGTGCGACATCGAGCACGTTTATTCAACCACTCCGTAGACTGCTTCGAATGTCGACGACTACGATCGAAACCAGCCAGCCAGCACGACGAATCACCAACATTGGCGATGGCTTTGCGTATGGCTTGATCATCATGTTGGTGATCAACTTTGGCCAACGCATCGTAGGTATCGTCCGCAATATTGGCTTCTGTCATTTTTTGTCCGATGCCGACCTTGGGCAGTGGGCACTTGCCAATAGCTTTTTTGTGCTCGCCGCTCCGCTGGCTGTGCTTGGTTTACCGGGTGCCTTCGGAAAGTTCGTAGAATATTTTCGTCAGCGACTATGCCTCTCGGCATATCTCAAAAGAGTTGCGATCGTTTGCGCTACGAGCACACTTTTGCTATCCATCGTCATGCTGGTCGCAAAGGAATCGTTTGGTTGGTTGATTTACGGTTATGCTGCGACGATTGAAATCATCGCTTGGACTGCGATCGCACTGTTGTCACAAGTCACATACAACTTTGTGTATGACATTACGCTGTCGCTCCGACAAGTTCGCGTACTCTCGTGGATGCAATTTTCTCACGGTATGTGCTTTGCGATCTTTGGTGTCGTCGGTTTGAGTTATTCCAACCAATGGACAGTTCTGTTACCGAGCTTTGCCGGATCGCTGATCGTCGGAGCGTTGGTCGGTGCCTGGTGCGTTTGGCAAAAGTGCGATCAAGAATTTCATGACAAAGCATCATTGCCTCATAGCGAAATGTGGCCTCGCATTTTGCCCTTTGCCGTATCGCTTTGGCTAAGCAACCTCTTGGCGAACTCTTTTGAACTGAGCGATCGCTACATGCTCCTACATTTCACGACCGGTGGCGAATCGGTTGGGCAAGCATTGGTCGGACAATACTATTGCGGTCGCATTATTCCGAATCTCCTTACCAGCGTCGCGTTGACGCTCAGCGGTATTCTGTTGCCGTACCTGAGCGCTGATTGGGAAGCAGGTCGCCACCACGATATTCAACGGCGGATGGGTTACGTTCTATCGCTTTTTAGTCTAGCATTCACCGCGATCTCAGTCGCGGCGTTGCTGCTTTCACCGATTTTGTTCGATGTTGTTTTCGCGGGAAAGTACGCGGCCGCCCATTCCATTCTCGGTCTTTCGTTGCTTCAATGCATTTGGGCAAGTCTCTCGATGATCTCTGGAGCCTACCTACTTTGTGCCGAGCGTGCAAAAGCGGCTAGCTTCAATCTTTTTATCGGGCTGATTGTCAATATCGGCCTCAATGTACCGCTGATCCAACACTTCGGACTTACAGGGTCTGTCGTAGCAACCTTGATCGCCAATGGAGTGCTCTTGTTACTTACATTCTGGACCATGAGTCGATCTGGATGTCGTACCGATGCAAGGACACTTTTGTTGGCGTTCTTTCCCGCAATACTGCTGTTGGGAGTCAATGTTGCGGCGACCGGGCTTGCCATCCTCGTTGTGATCGCTGGCCGAACGGACTGGATTTTGAATCGCCAAGACCGCGACGACATCGACGCACTGGTTCTTCCGATGCTCAAGAAAGCCCGTATTCCGCTCGCAAGCCTTTGGCCCGACTTTCAGAATAGGTAGCCGGATTCGTGCGAATCCGGACGTAGCTCGAAATGGCAACGTCTAAGGAGATTCCTCCAAAGTCTGACGACTTCGGCTACGGATACGCCGGCTACGGATGTTGAGCTCGAATAGCTTTAGTTCGACTTCGCGTGCTGCAGCACGTCGACCAATCGAATGTGACCTTCGTAGAGTGTGCGGCCAAGAATGGCACCATGCGTTCGATTCTTGACAAGCTGATCAACATCCTCCAACGTCGTGACGCCACCGGAAGCGATCACGGGAAATGGACTAGCAAGCTGCATTGCGGAGAGCTGTTCAAAATTCGGACCTGCCATCATTCCATCGCGAGCGATATCCGTATAAACGACAGCCACACATTCCGATGTGTGCTCGGCGATCTTTCTGACTAAGTCAACAGCCAACGTCGAACTCGTCTCCAACCATCCTTCGGTTGCGACTTTGCCATCGCGGGCGTCGAGCCCTAAAACAATGTGCCCTGCATATCGCTGGCACATCAATCCGAACCAAGCGGGCTCTTTGAGCGCAGCCGTCCCAACGACCAATCGCGACAGGCCAAGCCCCAACAATCGTTCGATCGTCGCTTCTGTTCGCACGCCGCCGCCAAGCTGTACCGGGCGTCCTTCGGCAGAAGCTACGATGCTACGAATCGCAGATTCGTTGATGATCGACCCACTTCGGGCTCCATCCAGATCGACACAATGTAAGAACGATGCACCTTCGTCGAACCATCGCTTGGCCATCGCACCCGGATCGTTGCTAAAAACCGTGTCGCGATCGTAGTCGCCTTGTTGAAGACGAACACAATTTCCATTGTAGAGGTCGATAGCCGGCCAGATTTCCATGTTGTGATTCTTGGTTGGAATGCTTGTGGGAGTAAGGTAAATTTCTAGCGGAACGGCGCGAGCCGTCCGGTTCTTCGAACGTTTGAAGAACCGAACAACTCTCGCCGTTCCGCTACGTCATAGTTATAAGCCGCAAACTCATGATTGTCGCCTTTCGCTCCTCAAAAGGAAGTGTCGGCTTTTGCTCCGCAGAAGCCTCCTTTCGCAGAGCGAAAGGCGACAATCTAGCCGTTTAGAAACAAAGCCTAATATTTTTTGCTAATCTTCGGCGATCGATTTCGAATACCAACCGAGCAAGCAAAGATCGACTTCGTCGGCCCATCGGCTTTGTTCGCCCCA
>JANPLJ010000775.1:0-4880 GCA_031426475.1 Pirellulaceae bacterium
GGTTAAGATATGCACTAGTGTTTTGTCAATTAGATACCGAGGATGCGGTTGTCCTCCGACAACAAGATCCGCAAGCGTTAGCGACGAGTTAGCAACGAACGCAAGCATCGCAATCGCCAATAATTTGTGAAGAAAAAGCGATTCAAGTAGTCCTTCGCGCACGCTTCAGGCTCTTGCGGTTACAGGCGCTTTCAGCCCACCCAACCCCCGTTTATCAAAGTGACAATGCACTATTTTTATGTTCTTGAGGAAACGCATTGACGATTGAAACGATGCTGCAGTCAACACCGAAAGGGTTGTACTGCATACCTGGTAATTTTTATATTGATCCTTTTTCGCCAGTCGATCGGGCTGTGGTAACACACGCCCATTCAGATCATGCTCGATGGGGCTCCAAACGGTACCTTGCCGCTCAGTCGGGCGAATCGCTCCTTCGATTGCGAATGAGTCCCGATGCAGAATTTCATTTTCTACCGTACGCTGAGAATTTGACCGTGGGAGGTGTACACGTCAGCTTTCATCCCGCCGGCCATATTCTAGGTTCTTCTCAAGTTCGCCTCGAGTATCAGGGACAAATTGTTTTAATCACCGGCGATTATAAACTCGGTAGCGATCCGACATGCAACGCGTGGGAACCGGTTCCATGTCACACGATGATTACCGAGTCGACCTTTGGGCTTCCTATCTATCGATGGGAACCACAACAGACGGTGGTGGACTCGATTAACCAGTGGTGGAGAGAAAGCCGTGATGAGGGCAAGTGCTGTTTGCTTTATGGTTATGCCGTCGGAAAGAGCCAACGCTTGCTGGCAGGACTCGATCCAACCATCGGAACGATCTACTGTCACGGAGCGGTGGAGAATGGAAACAAGGCCTATCGCCAAGCAGGCGTCGAACTCCCCGAAACAACCTATGTCGGGTCAATCACGGGTAAACACGACTGGCGAGGCGCGATGGTGGTCGCTGTTCCAAGCGTGCATGGTACAGCCTGGACCAAGAAGTTTGGTCGATGCAGTACTGCAATGGCCAGCGGATGGATGGCGGTTCGCGGTGCACGCCGACGTCGATCGGTCGATCGCGGTTTTGTAATGAGCGATCATGTCGATTGGCCCTCGTTGCTCACAGCTATTGATGTTTGTAATCCCGAGACGGTTTGGGTCACTCACGGCTACTCAGCCACCGTCGCGCGCTATCTTATCGAAAACGGACGGGATGGAAGAGTGCTGGACTCGAGGAGTCGAAGCGAAGCGGACGAAGATGCCGTCGATACAGAGCAAGCGACTTCTAGCCAAGATAGCCCTGAACCATGATTCGCTTCTCTGCTCTGTTCACGGCGATTGATTCGACCACCAAAACTAACGAGAAGCTCGTCGCGCTAACGAGCTATTTTCGTTTGGCGAGTCATGCGGATGCCGCCTGGGCAGTCTACTTTCTGTGTGGATACAAAATCAGGCAATTGGTCCCAACGAAACTGCTTCGCATTTGGGCGGCCAAGGAAGCTGACATTCCAGATTGGCTCTTTGACGAGTCCTATCACGCCGTGGGTGATTTGGCAGAGACGCTGACCCTTGTCGTACCTCCTGGGGAAATCATTGGAGACGTTTCGCTCGCTGACTGGGTCGAGCATCGTTTAATGCCGTTGCGCAGGATGAGTGAAGCAGAACAATATGCTTCCATCATCAAGATCTGGAGGGAATCACCTACGCCGATGAGACTAGTCCTTATGAAGCTCATCACCGGAGCTTTTCGAGTAGGCGTCAGTAAGTCGATTGTTACGCGAGCCATCGCAGAGTATGCAGGGGTACCCGCCGACGTCATCTCGCATCGGCTGATGGGGAACTGGCAAGCTACGCCTGAGTTTTTTCAGAAGCTCATATCCCAAGATGTTCAAGATTCAATGGCAAGCCAGCCTTACCCGTTTTGCCTGGCGCATCCTATCGACATCCAACAAGGTCCTGAACGCTTAGGAGAGGCAAAGGACTTTGCTGCCGAGTGGAAGTGGGACGGAATTCGCGGGCAAGTGATTCATCGCGCAAGTCGCGTATTCATTTGGTCGCGGGGCGAAGAGCTGATGGAGAACCGTTGGCCGGAGATCGAATCAGCAGCGAGTCTCCTGCCCGATGGAACGGTATTGGACGGGGAAATCTTAGCTTCGCACGCCGATGGTCAAGTCCTCCCGTTCTCGCAACTTCAACAGCGAGTCAATCGAAAGACGGTGAGCAAGAAGCTGCTCAAAGAAGTTCCTGTTATCTTCCAAGCTTTCGATCTACTTCAACATGCCGGCGACGACATCCGTTCGAAACCGTTCGTCGAGCGGCGAAAGCGATTGGATGATTTGCTAGCGACGGTCGATCATCCCAATTTGAAGGGGACTCGGCTTCTTGAAGGGGATTCTTGGGAGACTTGGGCTAGAATCCGCGATCAGAGCCGTCAGAGCAATGCTGAAGGACTGATGCTCAAGCGATTGGATGCGAGTTATGAAGTCGGGCGTGTCCGAGGGATTTGGTGGAAATGGAAAGTATCACCCTTTACGATCGACGCCGTTCTAATTTATGCTCAGAAAGGGCATGGAAAGCGTGCGGGGCTCTATTCAGACTACACGTTCGCTTTGTGGGATGGTGACAAGCTGGTCCCCTTTGCGAAGGCCTATAGTGGACTCGACGATTCTGAAATCAGACAGGTCGATCGATTTGTCCGACAGAACACGCGAGAATCGTTTGGACCGGTTCGGAGTGTCGCGCCAGCTTTGGTGATGGAAATCGCGTTTGAGGGTTTGCAACGCAGTCCGCGACACAAAAGCGGGATCGCGACGCGATTCCCGAGAATTGTTCGTTGGCGTCACGATAAGAAGCCTGAAGACGCCAACAGCCTAAATGACCTAAACCCGCTGCTACCCCTGGTAGACGATGCTTGACTCCCAATCGAAAAAGATCTCCATTGCTCGGACGATCAACGACTACTTTTCTACGAAGGGGCAAAAGCCCTTTCTCTTTCAACGCCAAGCATGGAAAGCGTACGCGGACGGCTTTAGCGGTTTGATTCACTCTGCCACCGGTACGGGCAAGACGATGGCCGTTTGGTTAGGCCCGATCACGAACTGGCTCAAGCAAAATCCACGTCGAGGAGAATGGAATCCGAAACTTCCCGTTCCGCTTCGCGTTCTATGGATTACGCCCCTGCGTGCACTGGCGGCTGATACAGAGAACGCCTTGCTTGCACCGATCGAAGCGATTGGCTTACCGTGGCGTCTCGAGTCTCGTACCGGCGATAGCAGCGCCTACTCCAAAGCGAAGCAGCTTAAATGCTTACCGACTGCCTTGATCACGACGCCGGAAAGCCTTTCTTTGTTGTTGACCCACGCGTCGTTACACACTCAGCTGAGCGGTATCGAAGCAGTCATTGTCGACGAATGGCATGAGTTGCTCGGGAGCAAGCGGGGGGTTCAAGTGGAATTGTCGCTCGCGAGACTTCGTCAACTGAATCCGCTTCTTCGCACCTGGGGATTGTCGGCAACGTTGGGCAATCTAACGGAAGCACGTGACGCGTTGGCCGGTAGTGCCCCTTCTACGCCGATGCAGATTATCGAGGGAACAACGAAGAAGAAGCTCCGTCTGGATTCGCTGATACCTGCGAAAATGGAACGATTTCCATGGTCGGGGCATATTGGAACGCGCATGGTCCCGCAAGTTGCAGCGTTAATCGAGCAAGTCGAGAGCGCGCTCCTTTTCGCCAATACAAGGTCCCAAACGGAGATATGGTACCAGCGTCTCCTCCAACATCGTCCCGATTGGGCTGGGCGAATTGCAGTGCATCATGGATCACTGGATATCAGCGTCCGCGAATGGGTAGAAAACGGCCTTCGAAGCGGCCAGCTGCGAGCGGTTGTCTGCACAAGCAGTTTAGATCTAGGCGTCGACTTTTCGACTGTCGAACTTGTGCTTCAAATCGGCAGCCCCAAAGGCTCTGCTAGGCTCCTCCAACGGGCCGGGCGAAGTGGACATCAACCTGGCGCCGTGAGTCGGCTCACCTTCGTGCCAACCAACGCCATTGAACTGATTGAAATGGCGGCTGCAAAAGAAGCGATCCAACATGGTAACCTCGAAGCCCGCACGCTCCTGAATAAGCCACTCGACGTACTAGCACAACACGTTGTCACGATCGCGATCGGTGGCGGTTTCGAATCGGAGAAATTGCTCAACGAAGTCCGAAAGACGAACACCTACCGGAACCTAACGATCGAGGAGTGGCAATGGGTTTTAGACTTCGTTGTTCACGGAGGAAGTTCGCTGGGAGCGTACCCCGAATTCCATCGAGTTCAACTCGAGAACGATCGCTACCAAGTTTCATCGCGACGCGTTATGACTTTGCACCGCATGAACATTGGCACGATCGTCTCGGATGCGTCGATCAAGGTCAAATACATGAGCGGGGGCAACCTCGGAACAGTGGAAGAGAGTTTCATTGCGAAGCTTAAACCGAAAGATCGCTTTCTATTCTCAGGCAAGCTCGTTGAGTTGGTACTCATGCAAGACAACGTAGCTTTCGTCAGACGATCGAAAGGAACTCCCGATGCAGTGCCGCGTTGGATGGGCGGACGACTACCGTTGTCGAGCGAACTGAGTGCGGCGCTGCGTATGAAAATGGAGGAGGCGGCGGAAGGGAATTTGATAGGAACCGAGATGAAGGCTTTGAAAGAGCTATTCGCGGTTCAGTCGAATTGGAGTATCTTGCCCCGAAGCAACGAACTTTTGATCGAACTAACGAAGGATCGATCCGGATATCAGATCTTCTTGTTCCCATTCGAAGGAAGGCTTGTCCATGAGGGGATGGCTGCATTGCTCGCCTTTCGTCTCTCAAAACTACATAAAACGACATTTAGC
>JANPLJ010000776.1:0-2381 GCA_031426475.1 Pirellulaceae bacterium
GGTAAAGCTGCCTGTTTCATCCAATAGTGCTGGGTTCGTTTTGAGCACAAGGTCGGTGAAATCCTCGATGATTGCGTTGGAGCTGTCTTGATTGACGCGCGAGGCATTTAACGATTGCCGAAGGTCGGCTTGCAATTCGCAGATTCGAAGTCCAAGCTGTAATTGATGCCCGAATTCGCCGCCAAACAAGGTGCCGACGATGACGCTCGTTCGATCCTGGCTGTTTGCGCTGCTGTTATCGATATATGGCCCTAGAGCTTGCCCAGCGGCATCGAGCAGCATGAATTGCAATGGATTGGCGCGATCGACTTGCTTTGGCGGAACTCGGTGTTTTTTCCAGTCGTAGGCGTAGTCCAGAAGGTAACCGCCTCGCGCTGTCGTCAGGACGTTAGGCGTTCGCGAATTGGCTTCTCTGGCCGTATCAGGTGACTGAACACCGATTTTGTTTCTCCACCGCCCCTTTGGCGGGTCGACGATTTTGGAAGTCTTGTTGTCAATAAGCAATTCCAATTCGCCTAGGCTCTGGGCTCCGGGGACGATCACTCCGCAACCAACAATTGCGATTGGTTCGCGAACATCTATTTCGATGGATGAACGTGGCGTGCTAGGACGATTGGTTATGAGCGAGTGATGATAGCTAGGCTGAAACTGCTCGACGACGACATGGACGTTGAGGCCACCGATGCCGAACGCGTTGACCGCGCCACATCTTGGAACGCCGTTGCCAGGCGACTGCCATTCGACGCAGCTTGTCGGAACACGGAATGGTCCTGCATCCCAATCGATCGACGTGCTAGGATGTTCGAGATGAATGGTCGGAGGGATCGTTCCGTGTTTCATCGCCAATATTGTCTTGAGCAATCCCGCGAGGCCCGCGGTTTCTAGAGTATGGCCAATATTCGATTTGACGCTCCCGACAGGAAGCGAGCCAATCGCATGATATTGCCCAAAGAAATCGGCCAATGCTTGAGTTTCGGTGGCATCGCCGACTTGAGTACTCGTCGCATGCGCTTCGACAAACTGGACTCGCTGGGCGTCTTCGGCCGAAGCATAGGCTCGCTTCATCGCCATCGTTTGCCCTTCGCGACGCGGAGCCCAAAGACTTTTCCCGCGTCCATCGGTCGCGACTCCTAGTCCTCGAAGGACCCCATGAATCGTGTCGCCGTCTGCAATTGCTTTTTCGAGTGTTTTGACGACGATTGCGATATAGCCTTCCGATGAAATGAGCCCATCGGCGGCTTCGTCAAAGGGGCGGCTAGCCGTAGCACTGCACGACTGTGCTTGAGAAAAAAGAATCAGGCTATCAACCTTGTTGTAGGACGCGCCGCCAACGATGGCCGCATCGATCGAACCGGCCTGCAAATCCAAAGCGGCCAAACCGAGTCAACCAGGGACGACGCACAGGCTGCGTCGAGAACCATTCGAGGGCCTTGAAGATCGAGAACCTCGGCGACAAGTCTTGCCGCCGCATTCGCTTCCAAGTACGGCTTTCCATGATCGCCGCGAACCGGTCGACCGTGACGCATTCGCTCGATCAGTTGATTCATGATCGATTGTTGCTGTGATGCTGGAAGCTTGGAGAAGTTCGTCGAGTCTTTGAGTAGATCCGCCGTCGGTTCTGCCATCGCTGCGTATATCATCTCGCCGGCAGTCCTCGATCCACCGCTGTGACCGATATAGACTCCGACGTTCGACAATGATGAACCGGTTTTACGGTGCATTGATGTTCGCCAAGCACGCGCGGCTACTTCCGCAAATATTAAATGGCATTCGTCCCAACAGGCCAGTTGGTCGTCGGATAAGCCGAGCAACGCTCGATCCAGGGGACGTTCCGGTACCAAGCCACCGATCTGTGAATAAGTCTTGCCGCGGACGCCTTTTTGGGAATCATAATGGAGATTACGATCGAGAACCCGCTCGCTGAGCGGTCCAACGGCCGATCGTCCCTCCACAAGGAGATCCCAAAAGGCATCGACCGAATCGGCTTCCGGTAAACGACACTCCATCCCGACAATCGCTAGCGGTTTCTGAATAATGGAGTCAGGCAAAGCGACGTCCCCCATTCGCTTGATGAAGCGGAATGACCTTCGCACTTTCATCCGATGATTCAGGCGGTACTCGATTGGCCGAGCACCAAGCGATCAGTCGCTGCATGTGCTTTCTTACGAGCAGATGATCATCGGCGGATCCGACAATGAGCAGCAGACCATCTCGAATCGTTTGATCTAACGAGAACTCCTTCTCGAGCAATCTCTTCCAAGTTTCAACCGTGAGATGAGCCCATGTGTCCGGACGCTCCGAGGAGTTTGGAGTATTCGTTTCACCAAATGTCCAGTTGCCGCCTCCCAAGCCTGATATTCGTAGCGACCACGTCGGCGAAT
>JANPLJ010000777.1:0-15420 GCA_031426475.1 Pirellulaceae bacterium
GAGGTTCAGTATCGCCCGTACCCACTTCGGGCTTACGACTTTCTGCGACGGAAGGATTGAGACTTGGCGCGATCGTCGATTCACTATCGTACAAATTCGACGTGCTGGGTGAAGACGAAGGAGGTGAGGGCGACCAGCTGCTAGGTGGAGCTGGGGTCGATGGCATGACTGGAGGCATAATCGAAGAGCCAGACGGTTCGATCGACGGCGAAACAGCTGATGGCATGATCGGCTGGCCCATCGATCCTGGCATCGAACCAAACGCTTGGCTAGGGACTATCTGCTGCTGAGGCAAGCTGGATGCGGTTGACGGCATTGATCGATACGGTTGGTTTGGCATCAGGGCGCTTGTGGAACCGCTGCTGGTGACAGGGCTAGTTGGGTACGAGCTCGTAACCGGAGGGCCGATCGGAGTAATCGTGACACCGTTGACTGTCGTCGTAGGCCCGCTGGGCGTGTAGCCGTTGGTTGTCGAAGAAACGGGAGGGCTGACCGTAGCTGGCTGAGCAAATGTTTGAGGAACCGAGCCGAAGTACCCACCGTACGAGGACGAATAAGTGCCGCCATTCAAAGGACTTGGGCTGTAGGTAGGCGCGGGCGAACTGTATTGGGGCACAACAGGAGCACCCCACGACGCGGCAGGAACCACACTGCTCACAATCGGACTCGATGTCGCTAACGGCTGGCTGTAATAAATCCCTCCGTAGCCGCTGGTCACAGGCTGCGAGGTAGGCAATGCGGGCGCAGTGTTAAGTACCGCTCCCGTCGAGGGAAGCTGCACGACAGGCGAAGTGCCGTACGTGCCAAATCCACTTGCGATCGACAACGATGACTGTCCCGCTGCGCTACCTACGGTAGGAGCTGTGATGGGAGACCAGCGATTTTGTAACGTCGATGCACCGTAACCACCGTAAGCATAGTTCGACCAAGATGGGACAAGCAATGGAACGCGTTGTGCTTGATACTGATAGGAAGCGCAAGGCTGAAGACTTGTCACCGTCGTTCCTGTATTCGGATCGAGGCTCGTTACCGGACGATAATAGGTCGTTGGTGCTCGATAGTACTGACTCGCGTAGCCACCGGTCGGTAACAACGCAGCGTTAGTCTGCGGAAGACCTGCGGGCAAGATTGGCGAATAGCTTGTATTCGGGTAACCCGTATATGCGTTGTAAGGATAAGTGCCGTAACCGCTTGTTGTAGGTGTCAGCGGGATCACAGGACCGTTGTTGGCGTAGCCCCCACGCGTATTGTTGAGCCACCAGTCGGCGAATGGGCCTGCATGACTAATCTCGCCCAAGATGGACGTAAACAATAGTGCGGACGCAAACTTGGCGTTTCGAACGACCTTCAGATTTTTCATCGGTTTTACACCTTCGCGGCAAACAATAAGGATGCAGACTCGCACCGGTCCCTCGAAAGAGACTTATCTACACTATGTTTGATGGCATCCAGGCAGCTTTGGTCAACCGGACTTGAGCCTAACGGCCAGTAACTCTCCAAAATACTCAAATTACCGTTCCGATTGTAACAATTCGATCGAATAAATCACGCTAGCCAAGAGCAATCGACGCCTCAATTGTTATGCGGAGCCGTCGAAAAAGACAAGCGATTTTTGTTGCTCCTTGCTGATCCAGACCAAAGCATGGAACGGAATTCATTGGTCGCCTAAGGTCGCCTAAGGACGATGCGAATGTTGGCGGCAGCACATGAAAACGAAATTCCGCTAAGATTTGGCTGATAAATTGACAAGTTCCTTTGGAAGCACTGAGGCCCCGAGAGATGAATGATTCGAAAGAAGCGTCGACGGAACTTGCTTCCACGGTAACAACGCCCATGAAGAACAGCCGTGTTCGCGACATTATTCGACGAATCGTCTTCGGCGTGTTGTTCGTTCTGCCAATGGTATTGACCGTCTTTGTGGTTTATCAAATTTATCGCTACTTGAATGCTTGGATTATCGACCCGGTCGCCTCGTTCGTCGTTCCAAAGGGAATCGACGATCCCTATTGGATCGCGATCGAAAAGTATGTGACGCCACCGATCTCTCTTTTCACCGTGATGCTCCTACTCTATTTTCTGGGCTACGCATTCCAATCTAGACTCAGTCGATGGGTCGATTGGGTTTTCAGCTATATCCCAGGTGTGTCGATGTTGTATCGCGCCATCCGTGACGCTTCCCAAGCGATGCAAGGGCCCGATGGTTTGAAAGCGATCGATACGGTTGTCCTTGTTCCCTTCCCGCATGCTGAAGCCCGAGCGACGGGATTCTTGATGGGCGAAAGTAAAGATCTCCGCACCGGGAAGCGACTTGCCTGCGTCTACGTTCCCATCGCCCTCTTTCCGCCCTCAGGCTACACTCTGCTCTTTCCCTACGACGATGTCATCAAAACAGGTTGGGAAGCGAGCTCACCATGGAAACTACTTTTGTCAGGTGGACTTACGCTTCCAGCCCAAGTGCCGTTTGAGAGAGGGAGAGATGAGGGGTGAGATTTGAGATTTGAGATTTATTGCGGGCTATCACCCAACAGTCCCTCCGTAGACGAACTGGTCACAGTTCGGATGAATTGCTTCCAACTCCCGATTTGTCATTCGTCATTCGTCACCCGTCACCCGTCACCCCTTCCCATGCCTTCTTTCCTAACTCAACTCGATCATCCAATGCTCGCAGCTGCGATCTCTGCGGCCGGGAAGGCTGGTGAATCGCTTCGTTCGCATTTTCGCAAAAAAGTTTCGGTTCAGACGAAGTCGCTGGCAAATTTTGTTAGCGAAGCAGACACAGCGGCGGAGCGTATCATCGTAGATAGAATTCGAGAATCCTATCCAGCGCATGCCCTCCTCGCGGAAGAAGGGCATCATGCGCTCAGCGATGCAGAACATCTTTGGGTGATTGACCCACTGGATGGAACGAGCAATTTCTTGCATGGCATTCCGAACTTCGCCGTTTCGATCGCGTACCTTCATCGCGGCCAAGCGGCAGTCGGAGTGATCTACAATCCAATTAGCGACGATTGGTTCTATGCTGTTCGTGGGCAGGGGGCTTGGCAGAATGGCGAGCGTCTCTCGGTCAATCAAGAATCGTCTCTAGCCGATACGATGGTTGCGGTCGGATTTTACTATGATCGTGGACGAATGATGGAAGCGACGTTGGAAGCGATTGGAGATTTCTTTCGGCAAAATGTGCACGGAATTCGCCGCTTTGGAGCTGCAGCATTAGATTTGGCCCAGCTTGCACGTGGCGACTATGGCGTCTTTATGGAATTCAATCTGCAACCGTGGGATCATGCGGCAGGCGTATTGCTAGTTCACGAGGCGGGCGGTCGAGTCACGGATTGTCGCGATCAAAGTCTACCGGTCCAGCAACCATCAAGCTTGCTCGCGACGAATGGACTTCTTCATGACGCCGCATTGGCGATCGCAAAGCCACGCTTCGAATCGATTGCATCATCATCCGTTGGGATCGTCGAGTAGCTGTTGCAAGCGTTCACCGAGTGACGGTGGGAATCTTTGCGGCCATGTCGCATCGATCAAGCCAACTTCGATCATGTCGAGAAGATGTGTTTGGTCTTTACGCCGATACGAATTAAGTTTCATCTCCACGAGGGCGTCGAGCCGAACAAGCTGAAATTCAAGGCCACGTTCGGAATCGGTCACATCGGGAGTTGGCGAAGCGTACTCGGGTTTGACTTTTTCACCGGCCATCAAAAGGTGTATGGCATTTCGGATTTTGCCGTTGGGCTCGTCGAGGAAGAATTCGACGTCCATGGTGCTTCCATGAATGAAGCCGTCAGCTTCGAAAGCCTGCCGAACAAGTTCCATATCGGATCGCCGAACCAAGATATCGACATCCTGAGTATTTCGAACGGCCGCTTCATCGATTCGTGATACCCAAGCTGCCACTGCATTACCGCCGACGACAGCATAGGGGATGCTGGCTTGTTCGAGTACATTGACGGCGCGAAGCAATCGAAGACGTACTTTTTCCACGGCACGCACCATTCGGTCGAGTGAAATCGGATGTGGATAGATCGGATTCATGACTTTCAGTATAGCTAAGCTAGTGAATTCAAGTTCGCATGGCGCACTAAAATTGCGAAGCAATGGCATTTGATAGTCTGGGGAGCAACGAGCGATAGCGAATGAAACGACAGGTATTTGAAGGCAGCCGACGGAAAACGTGGCAAACTTGAGTAACTAATTGGCTAGCGACTTGCGGGAGGTTATTCTTTGTGCTTCCTCATACATGAATTGACGATGCATTGAACAACACGATCGTAAGCGCCCCCAAACCTTGGTACAAAATCCTTTACATCCAGACGATCCTGGCGGTCTTGCTGGGTATCGCTATCGGCTATTTCTTTCCCGATTTCGGAAAGCAGCTTAAGCCGTTTAGCGATGGCTTTATCGCGTTGATCAAAATGATGATCGGCCCGATTATCTTTTGCACCGTCGTCCATGGTATTGCTTCGATTGGAGATCTGAGGCGTCTTGGAAGGCTTGGCGGCAAAGCGTTTCTCTATTTCGAAGTCGTTTCGACGATCGCATTGGTCGTCGGATTGCTGGTCGTGAATATACTCAAACCTGGAGAGGGCTTTACGCCAATTGGTGAGACGTTTCATGCGGAAGCGAAGGATGTCGCAGCAAGTCAATCAGCAGTACAAGCTTCCAAGGAGCAGACGACAGCGGATTTCTTTTTGCATATCATTCCGAAAACATTTTTGAGCGCTTTTGTTTCGGGCGATCTTTTGCAAGTCCTTCTGATTTCGATACTGGTCGCCGTGTCGATTTTATCGATGGGAGAACTCGGGGCACCCGCGTTGCATTGCGTCGAATATGTGACACAGATCTTCTTTGGTGTGATGAACATCGTTGTGCGAGTAGCGCCGTTGGGTGCGCTGGGCGCGATGAGCTATACGGTCAGTTTGCATGGACTTGAGACGCTTGAGAAACTTCTCTACTTGATGGTAGGCTTTTATTTGACATCGGCGATCTTCATCGCGGTTGTCTTGGGATCGATCGCTTGGTTTTCTGGATTTTCGATCTTCCGCTTTCTGTACTACATTCGAGAAGAGATCATTCTAGTCCTCGGGACGAGCTCATCCGAAACGGCTCTGCCTGGGCTTATGAAAAAAACCCAGGCTCTGGGTTGTTCGAAAGCCACAACTCAGTTCGTGATTCCGACCGGATACAGTTTCAATCTGGATGGCACCAACATCTATATGTCGATGGCTGCGATTTTTTTGGCGCAAGCAACGAACACGACACTAAGTCTATGGGAGCAGGTAGGTTTGCTGGCCATCGCTATGTTGACTTCGAAAGGAGCCAGCGGAGTTACGGGGGCCGGTTTCGTGACGTTGGCCGCAACCTTGCAGGTGGTGCCTCGCATTCCGATCGAAGCTCTGCCGTTGCTTTTGGGGATCGATCGATTTATGAGCGAATGTCGAGCGATCACGAATTTCATAGGAAACGGTGTCGCAACCGTCGTGATCAGTCGCTGGGAAAAGGAGATTACGGCGGAAGCGCTTCGCAAAAATCTTCGGAAACAGGACGATTCATGACTCTCAAGATATAATGGGAGACTACAAAACAGGGAGTTCAAGGTGGTAGATTTCAATCGAGCGAAAAAAGTCAGCCGCCCGCGGCGGCAAGCGATGGTCATCATTGCCACGGTATTGATGGGCTGGATAGCCTTTTATCAAATCGGGATTCAATGGCGGGCCAATACTTCCTCTAGTCTTGACCATCCTCCAAGGCTGTTTGTCGATTTGAAAACTGCCAGCGAAGCGGAATTACAGTTGCTCCCCGAAATTGGTCAAAAAACCGCGCACGCGTGGCGAGAAACTCTGGATGAATCGATTTCGCCAACTCCGCGCATAGCGAAAGAATTGGAAGCCTTACCGAATGTAGGCCCTATTCGCTCGAGTAAGCTAGCACCTTTTCTAGTCGATTCAGGAGCTGGTTTTACCAACGACGCCGCTCCATCGATCGAGAACAATCGTCCATCCGCAAATCGATAATTCGGAACGAGATTTGTCGTTAAAGAACGGCGAAGCCAGCCCGCCGCTCAAAAAACGCGGAAATGGTCGGATCATTTTAGGACGCTAAACCTTGCGGCGATGGGACAAGCCCGTGCTGTTGAATATTCGGAGTTGACTTGGAGTACTTACTGCTTCTGTTCTCATTACAATTCTTCCACGTTCCATCCCGAAGGGATATCAAGATCTTCCGAGTTCCATCCCGAAGGGATATCAAGACATTAGCCGGGGGTCGCCGCAAAGCGGCGCACCCCCGGATGCACAACGAAGCGCGAACGACCCTGACAGGATCGAAGATGCTTCGATCCTTTCAGGATCGGACCCCCTTGGCCATTGTTTCCGGTGGTGTCGCTTCGCTCAACCATGGTGTCGCTTCGCTCAACCACCGGCTAATGTCTTAGTATCCCTTCGGGATGAAAAACATCGCAAACCTCAATTAGCCACCACCACAAACTCTTGACAGCCCAGAACATGCCCCCATCGCCTATGGATCAACGGGAAGTAAGCCACTTGCGTTGTGCAACGCCTTATCGTGCATACCAAACGACCAACCGTTCCAATTCGCTATGAGCGCCAAGGGCGTAAAGCCGCCATCGATGGAGTGGTCCGCAAAGCGGTCCAAAGCCTTGGCTGCGATCGAGTGCAACGACGACATGCAGCATGTCTTGAACGGTTGGTTCACGACCATGCGAGAGCCACTTCAAGAGCCAAAGCCCAACAGGGAACAGGAGAGCAAGCCCTCGAATGCTTTCGACAACGGACCAGCTTCGACGATTCGCAATCGCATAGAGAAACGAGGCTGAGGTCGTCTCGATGAATCGTTCCAGCGGTTGAAAAATCTCGGCTGGATTGGCTCCGAAAGGTTTTTCAAGTTCTTCAAAATTCGTGGTAGGAAAAATCGGGTCGACGCTTGGAGTCGCACCTGTCCCCTGCACGGCTTTCCAAGTTGTCTTTGCCAGCTGGAATCTCGCCGACCACTTGGCTTGGTGTCGGCACTCGGGATGAAGTCGTGCACAGTCCATAGCCATGAGGCGAAACATGATCTTGGCATAGCTTTTCGGAGCCTTTCGATCCGCAAACATCGGTTTCGATTCCTCGGGTGCCAACTCGGCCAAAGTCTTTGCGAGCTCAGCAACTTGTTGGTCACTCACTTGCTTCGTTTTCGCCAAATCCAGATGATGAGCGAATTGCAATGCATGGACCAGTCGTCGAACAGGCGGATAGCGTTCGTCTTGAAGCAGGCTGCCCACCGCCTCCAACACCATGCGGAGGGTCTTCCAGTCACGCGCCTCACCGGCTTTCAGCAGCGGCGGAGCGATCGATTCTGATTTCAATCGGTTGTCTCGCACCAACTGCTTAACAAACGCAAGATGATTGGACGTCGTGTTGCCGAGATCAGCCGCAGCCGACGGGCAGGCTCGCCGAATCGTCAAGACGGCCTGTTTCTCGTGCGGGATCAACTGCAAAGGAAACACTTGGCAGACGGTCGGCTTAGCTTCACTTCCGAATTCCGAGTGAATGCGACAAAGGCCATCTTCTCGAAGAAAGACACAGCTTCCGTCCGATCGATGCGCCAACCGAAACGAGCTCGATGCTCCTCGATCGCGAACCATGATTTGCGTCTTACGATATTCGGGCCGTTCGTCCCATTTCTGGCTTCGCAGCCGCTGAACATCGTCATCGCTCAATGGAATCAAACTGCCACGACAGCAGTATCCACACTGGTGACAGTCCCATTTTTCATCGTTATTCAGTATGACAATAGGAAGCGACATTGTTCCGATCTAGAACTCCGCGTTCCCTGGCGTTCGCGGAAATGGTATCACGTCACGAATATTCGCCATTCCGGTAACGTATTGGATCATCCGTTCCAGGCCCAAACCAAAGCCTGCGTGAGGGACGGTACCGAAACGACGCAGATCGAGATACCACCAGTAGTCTTCTTCTCGAAGTCCGGAAGCTTTCATCCTCTCGACTAAAACGTCAAGGCGTTCTTCGCGTTGTGAACCGCCGATGATTTCGCCGATGCCAGGCACCAGTACATCCATCGCGCGAACAGTTTTCTGGTCGTCGTTAATCCGCATATAGAATGACTTGATGGCTGCCGGGTAGTCATAGAGGATGACTGGGCCCTGAATGTGTTGCTCGGTGAGGAAGCGTTCATGCTCGGCTTGCAAGTCGGCTCCCCAGTGGATTGGGAATTCAAACTTCTTCCCGCTCTTCAAAAGGACGTCGACAGCTTCTGTGTAAGACAAATGAGCGAATGGTTTGTCGAGCACTAGCTGCAACGCCGCAAGAACACCTGGCTGGATCATTTTGTCAAAGAAAGCCATATCCTCGGCGCAGTCTCGCAAGCAATCACCGATCAATCGCTTGAGGTATCGCTCGGCCAATTGCATGTTGTCCGCGAGTTCAAAGAAAGCCATCTCTGGTTCGATCATCCAAAACTCAGAAAGATGCCGAGTGGTATTTGAATTCTCTGCCCGAAACGTAGGACCAAACGTATAGATCTTGCCCATCGCCGACGCATAGACTTCACCTTCCAATTGCCCGCTCACGGTCAGGTAAGTTGACTTGCCGAAAAAATCTTGCTGCGTATCAACTTTGCCGTCTCGCATCGGAAGCTTATCGAGCGGCAGCGTGGTCACACGAAACATCTGGCCCGCCCCTTCACAATCGCTGGCCGTGATAATCGGAGTATGGATATAGAAGAAGCCCTCTTCTTGAAAGAACTGGTGCGTCGAATAGCTCAAGCGATTTCGAACCCTTGTTACAGCACCGAAGGAATTCGTGCGAGGACGAAGGTGAGCCCACTCGCGAAGCTTCTCGAAGGTATGTCGCTTCTTCTGAAGCGGATACAGTTCCGGATCCGCATGACCGGTAATGCGAATTGAGCTCGCAAGCAACTCCGTCGCTTGTCCCTCGCCTAGGCTCGGTTTCAATTCACCGCGAATCACGACACTGCTACCGACCGAAAGCGATAGGATTTCATCGGCATAGTTATCGAGTGTTGCGGGCGCAACGACCTGCAAGTTCCCCAAGCAACTTCCGTCGTTGATTTCTAGGAAGCTGAATCCGCCTTTGCTATCTCTTCGCGTTCGGACCCAGCCTCGAATCTCGATCGTTTGTCCAACGGCCGTCGTGGTTCTTGCCTTGGAAATAGCCAGCCAAGCAGATTCGCTTCCAAATGATGTTGACACTACGGGGAACTCCTCTTGAGTTAATCTGAAACAACTGGGCAGTATAGAGAATCAGTCTCTAACGGTTAAGCGGATGGTACCGATTAAGGCAACTTTGGCGATGTCCGAACTGCAAAAAAATCCAAGAAAATTAAGCTTTTCCTAAAGATCCACGCCATAAGGACTTGCTCCAACCTTCTTGCAACTTAAAAGCATTCTACATTTGAATCATACGAACCTTTCGACCACAATAGAGAGGTTGTGTAGGAAACGCGCTGGAAGCATTGCAGTCGAATGGAATCGGGTCGTCCCTGGAAGCGGTATCTGTTGGCATCGGTTTTTTGCAAAGTGGACCCATTCAAAATGAAGCCTAATAAGAAGAGTCTCGTCGTTGCCTGGTTGAGTAGTGGCTTGATTGCATTCCAACCTTGTATCGTCACGGCGCAGACCTGTTGCACAGTCGATTCCTATCGCTTGCAAACAGAAACCGTTTATGAAGAAGTTCCCCGAACCGTCTACCGTATCGAATATCAAGACGTCGTCGAAGAAAAGGAAGTTGTTCGCTACCGGCCCGTTATCAAAGACACCGTCGAGAAGCGGACACGGACCGTGCGTCGCCCGGTGGTCGAAACGTCGACTACGAACGAGACCTACACGATCTACAAGCCCGTTGAGCGAGTTGAAGTGATCGACAAGTCGTATCCGGAAACCACGATGGTGACCGAGACGCAACAGCGCGAACAAACAATCACGACCTACAAACCGGTTACGGAAACAGAATACCGCGTCCAAAGCGTTGTCGTGCAAAAGCCTGTTACCGAAACGAGCTATCAGACGCAAACGTACCTCGTGCAGCGCCCGGTCACAGAAACGACTTATCAAACGCAAAACTATTCCGTTCAACGTCCGGTCACTGAGACAAACTACGTAACGCAGAATTATTTAGTCCAACGTCCTGTCAACGAGACCACGTATCAAACGCAAAACTACACGGCTTATCAACCCGTCACGACGCAACAGCTTGCCACGGTTGATAACGGTGGCTATGTCGCACAAGCCTACTATCAACCGGGTGATACAACTTATCGCCTTCGCTGGCAGCCAGGCGGACAGAACTACAATGCACTCAATGGCCAGGCGAGCTATCGATGGGGGGGACTCGGTTGGGTTCCCTACCAAGCGGCAGGACAGACGTTCGTTCAGCCAGTGTATCAGTCAAACTACCAGACGATTGCCATACCACAGACGAGCTTGATGCCAACGACCGTTCAGCAACAAGTCCCCGTCCAGACCACTCGCTTGCAATCGGAGTATGTGCAGCAACAGGTCCCGGTACAGACGATGCGGATGCAAACCGAAGTTGTCCAACAGCAGGTTCCTGTTCAGACTACTCGGATGCAGAGCGAAACGATCCAACAGCAGATCCCTATCCAGACAACTCGAATGGAACAACAACTGGTCGAGCAGCAGATCCCGGTTCAAGTGCAAAAGATGCAGATGATTCAACAGAAGGTGTTGGTTCCAGAGATCGTTCAGAAACCTGTCACACGAATGATCGATAAAAAAGAAGAAGTCAGAAAGACCGAATGGGTCGCCGAGCAAATGGTTCGACCAGTGACAACGCAACGACAATCCTACAAACTAGAAACGATCGAAGAAAGCGTTCCTGTTCGTACAACTACAATGGAACGCTACGTAGAAAAAGTTGCTGTGCGAACGAAAGTTCCACACCGGGTTGAAACGCAAGTGATGGTGCGTGTGCCACGACAGGTGACATCGAGGATCCCGTTGAGCTACTACGATCCATTTAGCGCGGCGATTGCATCGGATTACTCGACCTTCTCGTCGCCTTCGGATATCAGTTATGCACCGATCGACAGTCCAGTGATCACGGCATCTTCTTCGAGCGCCGATTCGACAACCACGGCGTTGAAGCCAGCAGTGACGAGAAGTATCGACCCAAAACCTGCTGACAACGGCAAGACCAGCGATGAACCGCTACCTTTGGAAGCTGCCAAGCCGCCATTGAGCATCCCAGATTAATCGTCGTTTCCCTGGCTGACAACGACGGCATTGGAAACTACGATATATCGGTTAATCCCGATTTCTCCCTCCCACTTGCACGTCTCTCTTGCCAGGAGCTCTCTCCATGAACGCGCGTCAATTTGCAAAACTGACTGCTTCTTCCCTTGTTGTCATATTTCTTGCCAATCCTTTGCTGACTTCGCATGTTGCCGTTGCCGATACAAGCGCGCCGCCACCGGGCTTCACGGCGCTCTTCAACGGCAAGGATCTTTCAGGCTGGTACGGTTGGTCGACTCGCGATCCAAGCGAACTTTGGGCGATGTCAGCCGAAGAGCAAGCGAAATACAAAAAGCAATCGATCGAAGGTGGACTGCTCGATAAAAAAGGGCAACCCGTTGCAGATCATCTTAAAGAACACTGGCGAGTCGAAAATGGTGAACTCGTTAACGATGGAAAAGGTCTCTATCTGACAACCGACAAGGACTACGGTGATTTCGAGTTGTGGCTTGAGTACAAGGCGCTACCTAAAGGGGACAGCGGAGTTTACTTGCGAGGCATACCGCAGATACAAATCTGGGATCCGACCGAGGAGGACCCGAAGGGACTTGGCCGAGCGAAGGGTTCAGGGGGGCTTTGGAATAACAAGAGTCCCCTCGGCAAAGACCCATTGAAGAAGATGGACAAACCGTTTGGAGAATGGAATCAGATGAAGGTAACGATGCTTGGAGAACGTGTTACCGTGCTGCTCAATGGCGAGAAAGTTGTCGACAACGCCGTGCTCGAGAATTTCTTTGCAAATCAAAAGAGTGGCTATGTCGCTTTTAAGAAAGACGACGCCAAGCCGAAAGAAGGCGAACCGGTAAAGCTTCCAAACGGATTTATGAAGGATCCGGTTTTCCCTAAGGGACCGATACAGCTTCAAACGCATGGCAGCGAGATTCGATGGCGCAATGTTTATCTTCGCGAGATCCCTTTCGATGAAGCCAATCGCACGCTCGCTTCGCAAAACGTTGATGGATATGTCGAATTGGTCAACGGTCGCGACCTTTCGAACTGGCAAGGTGCCGTCGAAAACTATGAGATACTCGATGGATCGATCGTCTGCAAGAAGGGTAAAGGCGGCGATCTGCTGACGAAAGAAGAGTACGAGAATTTCAGCCTTCGATTTGAATTCAAGCTTCCCCAGGCCGGGAACAATGGAATCGCTATCCGCACGCCGTTGGGTGGCCATTCAGCCAAAGACGGTCTTGAGCTACAAGTCATCGATAGCGATGGATATAACGCGGCGCATCCCAACGGTCAGCTTAAGCCCTATCAATATCACGGCTCGATCTATCATTGCGTCGGTGCCAAGCATGGCTATCTTCGGCCTGTTGGCGAATGGAATTTCCAAGAAGTAGAAGTTCGAGGCCAAAACATTACGATCACCCTCAATGGCACCAAGATCCTCGATGTCGATATCGATAAACTAGATCGCAGTCAAATCGAACATATTCCGAAAGGACTCGACGTGAGAAAAGGCTTTATCGGTTTCGCCGGACACAACGATCCAGTTTCCTATCGAAGCTTCAAAGTGAAGAAACTGTAGTCGTTCACGCGATGCAACGGTCAGTTTTTCACGCCGATGCAATAGAGATACTCTTGGCGTTGGTTAGCGCTGGCGTCTGATGCCCGATAGTAGATCCGGTTTCCCGTGATAGTCGGTGTTGCTAACACTTCATCGCCTAGTTGGTTTTTGCCAAGTTCTTCAAACTTCTCGGGATCAACTCGAAAAACAAACGTTTCACCCGCTTCGTTGGTAGCAAAGATCTTGTCGCCGATCATCACTGGAGAAGCGGAAAACGTCCCACCCAAACGCGATTTCCACATTTCTTGTCCCGTGTCGGATTTCCAGCAGACCGCAATCCCCGCGTCGAGGATGCCGTAAAGATACCCGTTGCGATGTAGCAGCGAAGGCACATAGAGACGATCTTGATTTTCCCATTCGACTTTACCTGAGCCATCGGCTCGAATGGCGGATACATGATTCTTCGGATAGCCACCGCTCGTAAAAATCCGAACACCGTCGGTAATCGTGGATGTCACACATTCGGTTGTCGACCCAGCCAGTTCCCAAAGCGTCGTTCCAGTCGTTGGGTCTAGACTGAGAACTTGATCGCAGCCTGTCATCACGATCTGATCTCGTCCGCCAACGTTCAGCAAAACAGGCGACGGGTAGTTGGGAAGAGCAGGGCGTTCGCGACTCCATACGATTTCCCCACTCTTTCGATCCAGAGCAGCGATCGCGCCGCCGCCTTTGCTGTCGGCACTCACAATCACGAGCGACTGGTAGAGTGACGGCGAACTCCCGAAGCCTTGATGAATGACGTACTTCGTGATCTCTCGTTGCCAGATTTGCTTTCCCGAAAGATCAAGGGCCGTAGTATAGATAGCATCGGAATTGGCAAAGTTCACAAAGATTCGTTCGCCATCGCATGCTGGCGTATTCGAGGCGGCGGTTGACTTCTTATTCTTCCGCATCCCGCCACTTTGGTGGATGACCGTCTCCCAAAGCTTCGTTCCTGAGCCTCGTTCGATACAGACTACCGATTGTGTATCGATCGACTCATCGGCTGTTTGCAGAACGACTTTGTCGCCAACAACGATCGGCGAACCATACCCGCGACCAGCTATCGGCGTCTTCCATATAATGTTCTCATTTTCGCTCCAAACCATCGGAGGCGTCTGATTCGCATTCGCTTCGCCGTTGCGGTATGGACCTCGCCACCACGGCCAATCGGATTCTTGAATCGTAAAACCATCACGAAGCTGGCTCGGTTCGACTGCGAGCAACCAAAGATTCGGCAACGAGACTAGGATCGCGAAGTGTAACGCGATACGCAATGGTTTTAATAAGTTCATTTTCTTCGCTCAAGGAACGTTCATTCAAGGAATTGGGAGTGCTCACTTTAGTCAAGAACGGGGGTAATGATAAGGTAGACCATCCTAATTGAGCAGCGACGACTTGATTTAAAATTCGCTGTCTCCTTAAATTCGCTGTCGATGGATTCATATTCCAAACGTAACCAAACGTCGGTTCGACTCAATTCTTCACGTTTTTCTGCGATAGCGAATGAAAAGAGGCAACGAATGGTTTCGTTTGCTTTCGCCACGGCGAGCTAAGCCTCTCGTATCAGTCGCATATGTTCGACGCCTTCTGCGATAAGCCATTCCAGCCAGCGTTCGTGATATTCGGTCAATTCGATATCCGCTGTCGCCTCGGCCGCTAAAGGTGAAACGATCGAGACGACACCTTCCTCCAGCCATCGTTGAGCGTCGATAGCTCGAACCCAGTACTCGTGCTCGGCCAACGCGGGCGCATCTGGATGATCGCCCGGCGTCATGAAGTAAACGATCTCCATCCGAAAGCGATCGGGCATTTCCAAAGGCGGTGCATTTGGCCGATCGACGGCTATGATTTTTAGCAAAACGAGCCTTCGTGCTCTTTCAAAATTCAGGATTCTTTCAACGTTCGAAACCGGATAGCCGAATTCGTCAGAACTCGAACGAAGTACTAGGGGGCACGCTTTCGCAACTTGCGTTGCAGAGATCGACGATGGATCCCCAATCGTCGCGCCGCCTCCGAGATGTTGTTGCTGCAGTCTGCAAGGACGCGATGGATGTGTTCCCATTCAGCCTGTGCCAACGTCGGAACCGGAATCGTACCCTCTTCTTCTTGGATCTCAAAACTCGCGTCACCTCGCGCGAAAGCGATCAAGATATCATCGGCATCGGCGGGCTTCGGAATAAAGTTGGTCGCACCCAAGCGAATCGCATCGATCGCAGTCGCAATACTTCCAAATCCAGACAAGATAACGATCTTCACGTCGGGCTTGATTCGCTTCAGGTCTGGGATCAATGTCAAACCGGTACGACCCGGCATCCTTAAATCGACCACCGCTAGGTCGGTCGGTTCGCGACGAAAGACCCGCACGGCCTCGTCGCAGTCGCCTGCAACCGATACTCGCAATCCGCGTTCCTGGAACGCTTCCATCAAACGATCTCGCAACACCGATGAATCGTCCACCAACAGTATACTGGTTGCCTGTACTTGCGTCACCGAAAACGACGCATGGTCGCTCGGTACAAGGGGCAACTCATCCGTTTGTTCAATCGTCTCTGATTCTGAAATTTTGAGCGTCATA
>JANPLJ010000778.1:0-3852 GCA_031426475.1 Pirellulaceae bacterium
CCGATAACCTCTTCTTTTGAACTCACCACTCGAGTCGTCGCGAGCGGCGGCTTCAAGTATGGCTCAACCGATTCGTTGGCTGAGACCGTCGCAGTGGCTTCTGTACTTGGAGTCGTGGTCGACTGAATCGGAACACTTAAAGACCCGTGGACCGGAATAAATCGGTTCGCGCGAAGGAGTTTCTGTTTGACCTGCCCATTATTCGCTGTCGCGTTCGAAGGAGCAGCGTTCTCGTATGGTAGCGGCTCCACCTCAACATCGGCATTCGACTGCAAAGACATGCGAACCGGACTCGTAGCGTTGTCAACCGTCGAAATGGCGTCTGTCGTCGAAGGCTCTGTTTCCAGAGATTGATCCGGTAAGGCATCGGAAAGGGTTGCTGTAACTGCGGCGGGCTGCTGCGCAAGAGATGCGGTGTCGCTCGTATCGGAGAGTTTGGCGTATGTCGCCATCTTCGCTGGAGTCGATGCATGTTGGTTCTCAAGAATGCGTTTGCAGGTAGCCAGCGTTAGCAGCGATCCGGGATGTTGGTCGGCTTGCTGAACCGCAGCGACTCTTGCCGCCAAGGCCGTTGCAAAATAAGCCGAGTCATGATTTAGGCTTGGTGTTACTTCTCCCAAAGCATGAATCAATTCTGCGAATGATCCACGTCTTTGATCGACCGGCAAAGTAGAGAGTTGCCCAATGTAGTAATCCATCGCTTCGAACGCGAGATGCGCTTCTTCGGGGGCGGTTTTGGTTAGGCCTGTAATGACGACTGGCAGACTCTCAGGCAGCATCTCAGCCAAAGCGATCATCGCTTCGTTTCTTGAGTCCGTAGAATTTCCGGTGTGATACTGGCGGGTCCAATGGCTCTGTACCCAAGATTTCGAAAGCGCCGGCCATAATCCGACACCAACGATCACGAGGAACAGGACAATTCCCGATTGGCAAAGAAAACGACGCCACCATGGCCAACTATTATCGGCCACACCCAACAGCCATTCCGTATCCAATAGAGGTTCGCGACTCGCCATCCTTAGCTTTCGTCCTGTTAGCTCGTTCTCGTGCTCCGTATGCGACCAAACAACCGTTTCGTCATTGCGAAGAATCTAGAATTCTCGACTTTGACTCAAGGCCAACTTTGGCAGCATCTATGAACTTCCATCAATTTCCTTTGGCCGCGCGAGGCTCAAGCTGCCGAAATAATCGTTGTTACCGTTACTCTTGCGACATGTTGCGAAAGCTAGCGAAACGGGAATTGGATTTGTATTGCTGTCGAAATCTATCGTTACATCTTTCGTCGGACAAAAGAATGCTGGCAATCAAAAATACAAACATGCGTGGGAACACCGTCGCACGCTCGTTGCTAGCTCTATGCTTTTGTATTCAGTTCGCTTCACCGGTGATCGTTGGCGCAGGCGAACCACTCAAGGTGGAGGGGTCGTCCAGTCGCGAATCGCGTGAGCAAGCCTTGCGCAGTATCCCGTTAGGCAATTTGACACCGCAAGCTGTCGCCAAATTGCGGCCGGTTCTGGATGACCCGACCATCTTTAGGCGGATGCCCGTTCAATCGATTGTTTGCGATCCCGAGATGTTTACCTTCATTGTTCGATATCCCGAAGTCTTGGTTGAAATATGGCAGTTGATGGGCATGACTCGCGTTACGATCGAACGCACAGGGCCATTCAACTTCGCTGGCGAAGATGGTGCGGGAACCACCTGTCGCTGTGAACTTGTTATGGGTAGCGAAAAACTCCATATCTACTACACCGAAGGTGATTATGAAGGTGGCCTCATCAATCGTAAGCTCGACGGGCGTTGTGTCTGTGTAATACACAGTCAGCCGGCCTTGGGCGAGAACGGACAACCATTGGTTACGGCCAGCATGGATATCTTCCTCAAACTCGACAACCTCGGAGCGGATTTGATCGCTAAAACGATTAGCCCATTAGTGGTTAAAACCGCGGATTACAATTACATCGAATCGCTACGTTTTGTTTCGCAACTATCCAGTGCTGCTCAACGCAACCCGCAAGCCGTGGAACAGTTGGCAACAAGATTGGACGGCTTGCGGCCGGACGTGCGAAACCGTTTCATTCAAGTTGCGAATCAGTCTTCGATTCGACGAGATCGACTTATCTCAGCACGTTCACAAAAATCGATCGAAGAGAGTTTGGCTCCGGCGATTGTCATCGGCAAAGCGGCACCGACTCAAGTTCCTGCAGCGGGTCCCATTTCCAATACTGGTTCCAGCGAGAGCCTTTCGTTCGGCGATCCGCCGACTGCAAATGTCGTACGCTAAGAATCAGGCGAAATTGAACGATCGCGTCTGATTCAAGATTCAATGGCCCCCAGTAACAGCGTTGAGGCAGGCGATAAAGGCCAAGATTGCGACTGTTACTAAAAAGACAATAACGATCAGAACCGTGGCCATCAGCGACGTAACCAAGGTTAGCAGCAAACTAGTGGGGCTTGAACGCTCCTTCTGTGCCGTCCCTCCCCATTCGCGATGAGAATGGTCAGCACCACGCAAGTTACCAGCAGTAATCGCTAGCTTCGTTTCGTGGAACAACACGCGAGTAATTCGGACTATGAGTTCGATCGCTTCGTCGCAATGATAAACGCGGCATAGGCTTCCAGCCATCTTACATTTATACCTCCAATCTTTCATCCGGCAGGAGAGCATTCTCAGTTGCCTCGAGGAGTATGAATGTCCGCCCAATGGGGCAGGACCCATGTAGCGTTCTCTTTCTTGAACGAAAGGGGTTATTTCGAACTATTTTGTGATTTCGGCGGAATCATGAACGGTACGATCGGAACAGAAGTTACGACTTCCTCAATCGGATCCGAAAATGGGGTGGAAATGAAATTATCCGACGAAATCGCCCGCCTGTTGACCAATCGTGTCGCAAAGTATGTGTGAGGAAACTAGGCAACGGAAGCCAACGAGGTCGTGTGAATCACGAATATCAGGCGACCGACTGCTGGCCTCTCAAGTATTCAGCCAGCAGGGCCTCACGGAAGTTCGATGCCGCGAGATCCAATGCCTCTGCGAACAGTTTATACCATTCAAGTTAGGGAGAGTTTTTACATGCGTCGCTTAATCGCTATCGCCTTCGTCGCCGTCGCCACTATGAGCCTTTCGGCTTCGAACGCTTCGGCTGGTTTTGGTTTGTTCAATCGTGGTGGATGTTGCGATGCAGCTCCAACATGCTGCGAAGCTCCTGCACCTACCTGCTGCGAAGCACCAGCTCCAAGCTGCTGCGGAGCCAAGGGTGGATTGCTCAAGGGCATTTTCGGAAAGCTTCACGGCAAACTGCATAGCAGCAGCTGCTGTGACGCTGCACCTAGCTGCGGCTGCGAAGTCGCTGCTCCAAGCTGCGGCTGCGAAGCCCCAGCACCAACCTGCTGTGCAGCTCCAGCACCAACATGCTGTGCAGCACCAGCACCAAGCTGCGGCTGTGAAGTCGCTGCTCCAAGCTGCGGCTGTGAAGTCGCTGCTGACCCATGCTGCAAGCCAGCTCGTCATCATCACCTAGCCGGCTTGCTCAGCAAGCTCAAGGGTAAGATGAAGTGCCGAAGTGCAGCTCCAAGCTGCGGTTGCGAAGTTGCAGCTCCAAGCTGTGGCTGTGGCGCTCCAGCGGCAGCACCAAGCTGCGGATGTGGTTCCTAGTAACTGACTTGTGATCTGACGAGCAAAGACAACTTGATTCACCCGACGAACATCTTGTAACGCTACTCTAAGAATTACTCGCCAGATTCAATAAGAAAAATGAAAAGGCGGTTCGAGCCATCGAACCGCCTTTTTTCGTTTGGCCGGCAAACGCAAACCTCTTACCAAGCGAGCCCCCGGCGAGCGGTGGGCGTCAG
>JANPLJ010000779.1:0-6478 GCA_031426475.1 Pirellulaceae bacterium
CGGCGGCACGACTGGCTGGTCTCGCTTCGCAGCTCCAGGCGGCGACCGCACCCGAATGAAGTAGATAACGAGGTTTGCAAGGCGGAACGCAGCGCTGTCCAACTAGATTTTAGGGTGGGTAGCAGAATTCGGACGTCGCGAGAAAGGCGATGCTTACTGCGCTTCCTCCGAAGTCTTACGACATCGGCTACGAATTGAAACCCAAAATCTAAAGTTGGACGAAGCACTTGTGCTCTGTTCACATTCGATTTTAGGTTCGGCACGGATCTGCATCCGCCAGGATTGGCGCGTCTTACGCGATGCGACAGATAAGCGGTTTGCCTTCCAGACCAGCCAAGAGGTTTTCGACGGAAAGTTCTGCCATCCGGCGACGTGTTTGCACGGTAGCGCTGCCGAGATGTGGTGTTAACGTGACGTTATCGAGCTGCAAAAGCGGATGGTCACGCGGTAACGGTTCGGGTTCGGTAACGTCTAAGGCTGCAGCGAAAAGCTTCTTTGCCAACATGGTTTCGGTCAGCGCGGCTGTATCAACCACTCCACCGCGAGCGATATTGATGAGTGTCGAGGTCGGCTTCATCAAGCCGAGTTCGCGGCGACCGATCATGTTTCGGGTCGCTTCGCTGAGCGGGACCATCAGGACTACGAAATCGCTTTCGGAAAGGAGCGTATTGAGGCTTACCCAACGGGCGTGCAAAGTCTCGTCTGCCATCGGTCTCGGCTGACGATTGTGGTAGAGAATCTTCATATCGAAACCGCGAGCGCGTTTGGCGATTTGCGTTCCGATATTCCCCATGCCAACGATTCCGAGAGTCGATCCGTGCACGTCACGCCCGTGTCGTTCATTGGTCGCGAATGCCACCGTATCGCCGTGGCGAGCATATCGATCGCCTTCCGCCAATCGACGCGCGGCCGCAAGGAGTAAAGCAAAGGCCATGTCGGCGACGGCACCATCGAGAACCCCTGGTGTATTTCCGACCGGAATGCCACGCTCGCGAGCAGCCGCTAAATCGATATGATCCACGCCCACTCCGTGATTGGATATCACTTTCAGGCCTGGAAATCGATCCATGAACGCCGCATCGACTTTACCGTGACCGTAACAGTATATCCCGTCGATTTGCGACGTTTCCGTCCCCCAGTTCACAATCTCAACTCGATCTTTCAAGAGGGCTTCGATCGTCGGATTAAGGACAGGCGGCGTTAGTATGCGGGGTAGATTCATGTTTGCTTGCATTTTGGATAGCGGTAATCATTGCGTTTTCAGAAGTTCGACCGCTTGCTTGCGCGTCGCGTTGATAGGACGCGAATGCGATTGCAATTAGAGCTATTGCGATCATCGGCTGTTTTTGAAAGAGTATAAGCGAAGAAACTCGGATTACTCCAGGGATGGATGGACGATTGTCAAACGCAAGTTCACTAATACGTTCCAGCCAAAACGCGCTGATCGGACTCGTCGCAGTTCTTTCGTCGGGTTGTGGACAGTACGGATTATTTCAGGTCCCCGAGGGTAAAGGCCGATTCGCGATCCCGAGCTTTGCGCCTCGCCAGCCCGCGATTCCTCGAGTTCCTTTGGATGGCTCCGTCCCCGTCAACAATCCAGTCCCGTTGGCCGAGCAGGATCCTGAATTCCTCTGGTTGCAGATCGTCGATACCGTCGACGACTACTTTCGCATCAAGACAGAGCAGCGTTTTCGTCGCGATGCCGAACAATGGTTAGAAGGCCGAATCGAATCGCATCCAGAAATCGGTGCCACCAAAATGGAGCCCTGGCGCAAGGATTCGATGAAGGGCTACCAGCGCTGGCAAAGCACTTTTCAAACGATTCGCCGAACAGCCTTTATTCGTGTGACACCGATGCAGACGGGATACTCGATGTCGGTCGAAGTAACGAAGGAACTGGAAGATGTCGATCGATCAGCTTCTTCGGGTGAAGGTTCAGCGGCCGTTCGCCATGACGGCGGTGTCGTACGTTCTGACAACCAGCTGCAGGGCCTTCCGATTACGTTAGGTTGGATTCGCCAAGAAAACGATACCGAACTCGAGCAACGCATTCTTCGCGAAGTCTTGGGCCGAGTCACCGAAGTGCGTCCGCCGCGAAAGAAATTGCTGCATTCGTCGCCGTAAGGCGCTCCGACGCTACGTTTCATCCTTCCGGATCATCCAGAAGCTCTTTGAGTCGTGTTTGAAGTTCCGTTGAAAAACGATTGAGCCATGAATCGTCGATCATTCCTATCGAAATCATATCGCGAATATGCACACGATCTTTGTCTCGAAATGAAGTCAACTTCATTCGTACCAAGGCATCCAGCGTAAGCGTTCTCGCATCCTCCATCATCACGTACTCATCGATGCTAGGCACGGGCTCTGGATACGTATCTCGAACCTTTTCGCCAGCGAATGCGACATGGACTGCATCGCGCGTCTTTGCATCAGGTCCGTCGAGAAACATACTAATCCCGATGGCTTGCCGGAATAAAAACCCAAATGGCTTGAGGGCTTCTATCGCTTTGGGAAGGTCGCTCCGATTCAATATGATGTCTACATATCGCGTATTTCGAACGACCGATTCGTCTACTTGAGCGACCCAGTGCTGAACGGCGTTGCCCCCAATGACCGCATAGGGAACTCCTGCGACATTCAACGCGCCGGTAACGCGTTTTAGTCGATCCTTCACGTTTTCCACAGCACGCTCGATTCTGTCCCAGAGTGCATCGCCAACATACTTAATCTCAACCATGTTCATTCCTCTCCGTTGATTATAGCACAGGCCAATACACGAAACGCAACGCTGTTTACAAACGAAAGAAGCGAAAAATCGCGATCCGTTCGGTTCTTCAAGCACTCGAAGAACCGGACGACTCGCGACGTTCCGCTTGCAAAGTCAGTGGATTAGGGAAATCTCGTCCTTATCTGAACCCCATATCACAGCTCAAGCCACCCGCAGCTGGGACGTACGCATGGCGGGTGTAATCCATCATCATCCGATGGCTACTGAATCGCCAAGCGTTTGTACTGATGCTGTTCATCATCATCCGAATCCACTTCCGCGGCAGTCCATCTCGATCGCGATCATAGAACGCTGGAATGACTTCGTTCTCTAACGTTTCATAGAGGTTGATTGCATCGCGACGATCGGTGATTCGGTCGTCGACATGGCTTGTTCCTTTTCCGATCGCAAAGCCGTTGGAACCGTCGTAGGCTTCGGCCCACCAACCATCCAAGATACTACAGTTTAGGCCGCCGTTGAGAACAACTTTCTGGCCGCTCGTCCCCGAGGCTTCCAATGGTCGCCGTGGATTATTCAGCCACACATCGACACCTTGAATCAAATGGCGACAAACGTTGATATCGTAATCTTCGAGGAACGCCACTCGACCTTTGAAGCGAGCATCAAGTCGCAAGTTGGCGATCTCCTGGATAAATCGCTTGCCTGGTTCATCTTTCGGGTGCGCCTTACCAGCGTAGATCAACTGGACAGGACGCTCTGGATTGGAAAGCAATTCCGTTACTCGCTCTAGATCGCTGAAAATCAAGTTCGCGCGCTTGTATGTCGCAAAACGACGACCGAAGCCGATGGTCAATACATTCGGCTTGAGTAGACTTCGAGCTTCTTCGAGAATTTCATCGCTTTCGCCACGTCGTCGGCACTGACGCGAAATTCGGCGTCGAACGAAAGTCAACAACAGATTCTTGAGAGCGTTATGAGCCTCCCAAAGTTCTCCGGGCTCAACATCGTGGATGTTCTGCCAAATATCAGCTTCACCCAACTGCGATTGCCAGTGGGCTGGGAAATGGCGATCGTAAAGTTGTTGCATTTGCCAAGCTAACCAGCTTTGCACGTGAACGCCGTTGGTGATATGTCCGATCGGCACTTGTTCTTCGGTCCGCTCTGGCCACAAACTTCGCCACATTCGGCGAGAGATATGACCGTGCAGCTGACTGACCGCATTTGCACGCCGCGACATCTTGAGACCGATAACAGTCATGCAAAACGATTCGTTGCCATCGTCTGGCCGCACCCGTCCAAGTCCCATCAATCGATCATGGCTTATGCCCAACGAGTCTCGGAGGGGGCCAAGGTGCTCTTCGATCAAGACCGGATCAAATCGATCGTGTCCGGCGGGAACCGGCGTATGAGTGGTAAATACGGTCGCTTGCGCCGTCTCTCGAATGGCATCTTCCAACGCCATTCCATCGTCCGCAATTCGCTCGCGGATCACCTCCAATGGAGCAAAGGCGCTGTGACCTTCGTTCAAATGATATACGCCAGGCGTAATCCCCATCGCACGAAGAGCCTTCACACCACCGACACCGAGAACAAGTTCTTGACGAATACGAGTTCGTTCGTCGCCACCGTAGAGTCGGCTGGTGAGCTCGCGGTCCTCTGGCTTGTTGCCTTCGACGTTACAATCGAGCAACAGCAACTGGACGCGTCCCACGTGCATCGTCCAAAGCTTTGCTAGCAATCGGCCGTTGCGTGTGTCGATCGAGACCATGATCGGAGTACCATCTTTGGCGACGGCTGGTTCCAGTGGAAGGTTCTCAACGCGCGTTTCGATGTATTCTTCGTGCTGGTATCCCACTTCATTGAGATGCTGCTTAAAGTATCCATGGGAGTAGTAGAGTCCAATTCCGACGAGCGGAACACCGAGTCCACTCGCGCTTTTCACATGGTCGCCGGAAAGTACACCAAGACCACCCGAATAGATCGGAAGCGACTCATGAATTCCAAATTCGGCGGAAAAATAGGCGACTGGTTTGGCACCTAAGACACCAGCATTCGTCGCCGCCCACGTCGTTGTCGAATCCAAGTATTCCTGCAAGCGCCGATATGCGTAATTGACGCGACTGTGCAGGACCATCTCGCTTGCGCGAACCGACAAACGCTCGGGCGTAAATTCACGGAGCAACGCAATCGGGTTGTGATCCAACTGCCGCCACCGAATCGGGTCGATGTCTCGAAAAAGGCTCGTTACCTCTGGATGCCAGCTCCACCAAAGATTTTTGGCGAGGGCCATGCACTTGTCGTACAACTTTTCTGCGCCCAGTTCGCTTGCAATCATCGGTGTATTCGATTCCGGTTCAACAGTCCATTCGAGTTGGGTCATGACGTTCCTTTTAATGATCCCGTTATAAAAGCCGATTTATTCGAATGCGTAGTTATAGCGAATGGTCAAATATAAAACAAATCCGCTCGGGTACAGATCGTCGTGGGATCTTAGACGAAGTCGTAAGATGTCAGGAAAATCGCTATAGGCGATACATTTTCTCGAGCTTCATCCCAATGGTTACGAATTCGGCTACCCGCATCTACATCGTTGGGAAACGACTAAAGCAGTTCGGGCTCGATGACACGTTTTTCGATCCACCCGCCATGCAGATATCGTATGGCGAAGATGACAGCCAATGAAAGAACCCAAACCGTAATAACCCCCCACCACCAAAGTAGCCCGCCGCCGATCCAATTGCCGATGACGATTCCCAGGGAAACCGTTACGACGCCGCAAAGGACGTTTCCCACTAATACATATGTCGTATCCCCCGCTCCTTTGAGAGCGCCGACGAAAACGATTTGAATCGCGTCAAAGATGCAATAAGCTGCGATAAACCACAAGATAGGTAAGACGAGCGGCCTCATCTCGGCAAAACGTGCTGGATCGTTGCCAAAACCATATATCGTCAGCACGAGATCCGGAAAAATCCCGTACGCAATTGCGAAACACCCAGAGTATGCGACTGCAATCCAAAGCCCAGACCGTACGCTGCGACGGGCCGTATCGGGCTGGCCTCCTGCCAATCGCTGCCCAACGACAACTCCGACAGCCATCCCGAGCCCAATCATCGGAATGAAAGCTAAGAGATTGACGTTCAGTGCAAGCGTTGTTGCAGCCATTGCTTTTGAGCCCAACTGACCAACCATCACCATGATAATGGAGAAGCTGGCGGCTTCGGCCAAAGAAGAGACCGCCGCCGGCCAACCGTAGAAGAGCAACCTTGCGATTAAACCGCGTTCTAGCCGCCATGGCGTTGAAAATAGTCCGATCCCATTCGATGCTGCTTGCCGGTCAACGGCTTCCCCAGATGACTGATCCCATCGTAAAAACCCAGCCGCGACAAGCATCAAGACAAGTTTGGTGACAAGTGCGATGGACGTCGCTAGCCCCGCCCCGATGATTCCCATTCGAGGAAAACCGAGCAAGCCGAAAATAAGCAGGAAATCTAACACAGCATTCATCACTGTCACTACGATGTCGATTCCCAAGAGAACGTGAGTTCTACCGGTACCGTTGAATAGCCCAGAAAGCGGTGCACTGAGAATCGTTGCCCATGCTCCAACGGATATCCAGTGAAAGTATTGCGTCTCCATTTCGACGAGTTCTGGGCTGTGAAATGCCGCAAAGAACCAACGTGAACACCATGCAAATCCAAAAACCAACGGGCCCGAAGCGAGCGCCAACAAAAAGCCTTGGATGACAAC
>JANPLJ010000780.1:0-2420 GCA_031426475.1 Pirellulaceae bacterium
CATCGATATTCCCGCGAGTTCGAGATCGATATCCATTGAGGATGGGCCAAGCCCGCATCGACTCCACCATTCTTCGAGCAAGTCGATCGTTCAACGGCGGAAGCTCTACTACTCGGTCCCGAAGCAATTCTGCCATCGTCCCGCCGGAGCCGAGCATCAAAACGGCGCCGAAAATCGGATCGCGTTTAACGCCAACGATCAGTTCGCTCGAATTTGGATCCAAGACCATCGGTTGCACCGAAACGCCTTGTATATTCGAACCGGGCCAGGAGTTACTGACCGTCCAAATAATCTTATCGAACGCGGCTTCAACTTCGATATCTCCCATGACGTTCAAGACCACACCGCCGACATTCGTTTTGTGGCTGATATCTGGCGATACAACTTTCATGGCGACTGGACAACCTAGTCGCTTTGCAATCGCGACAGCTTCCTTGGCTTCCGATGCAAAAAGTGTTTCGTTGGTTGAGATATCGTAGGCTGATAAGATCGCTTTCGAGTCGATCTCGTTTAGCATCCCGCTCTTCTTGAGAAAGACATTGTCACGTTCCAATTTCGAGTGCCCTAACTCGATCGACCTTTCATAGGGAGTCTCGTACAAAACGTCGCGTCGGCGTCCATACTGGACCAAGCTTTCATAGGCTGCGACAGCCTGCTCAGGAGTCTGAAAAGTTGGGATTCCCGCTTGGTTGAGTCGTTTGCTGCCATTACGTACCGAAGCACCTCCCATCCAAACGGCCAACACAGGTTTCGTCGAATGCGAGCTAGCTGCAATGATCGCGTCGGCCGATCCGGTCGCATCTGTCATCGCTTGAGGTGTCAAGAGAACGACCAACCCATCGACACCGTTGTCTCGAAGTGCCGTATCTACTGCGATGCCATATCTCTCCGGCGGAGCATCACCGAGAATGTCAATCGGATTCTGATGAGACCATGCCGACGGTAACGATTGATTTAATTTTTCGATGGTCGCTTTCGACAGCGATGCGATCGTTCCGTTTCGCGATAGAAGGGCATCCGTAGCCATAATTCCTGGCCCGCCCGCGTTGGATACGATAGCCAATTGCGAACCTTTGGGTAGTTTACCTCGAGCCAGAACTTCGGCGCAACTGAATAACTCGTTCATGTCATTTACCCGAACAATCCCAGCTCGCGCGAACGCGGCGTCGTAGACGCTATCTTCGCCGACCATTGCACCGGTATGCGATGCGGCGGCTTGAGCAGAGGCCGCAAAACGGCCTGCCTTGTACGCAACGATCGGTTTTGTTCGAGTGAAGGCGCGTGCCGCTGACATGAATTTTCTTGAATCGCGAATCGACTCGACGTAGAGAAC
Source organism: Pirellulaceae bacterium (assembly GCA_031426475.1). Lineage (GTDB taxonomy): Bacteria > Planctomycetota > Planctomycetia > Pirellulales > Pirellulaceae > JAIYDQ01. Next base: position 1,334 of record JANPLJ010000780.1, read on the forward strand.
GATCGAATCTGTATAAGGATCCGTCGCTAAGTAATCGATCAGGTCGCCTAGATCGACATCCGAAGCGTTCCCTACCGATGCGATAGCCGAGAAACCGATCCCTTCTTCTACAGCCCAATCCACAATAGCTGCGCAAAGAGCACCCGATTGCGAAATGAACGCAGTTCGACCTGGCTTCGGAAGTCGACACGCGAAACTGGCGTTCAGCCCCTGATAAGGTGACAAAATCCCTAAGCAGTTGGGCCCCACCACTCGCATCCCGCGATGCTTTCCTGCGCACCGTTGAACCTCTTCCTCGAGAAGCAGCCCGGGGGAGCCAATCTCGCGAAAGCCCGCCGAAAGAATGATCAAGGTCGACACACCGGCCCGCCCGCATTCATCGACGATTCCTGGAACGGTCGCGGCCGGAGTGCACACAATCGCTAAATCGACCGGATCGTGAACCTCCTGAATACTTCGATAGCAAGGTGTACCCTCAATATCGTTGTATTTAGGATTGATCGGAAAGACTGGGCCCGGAAAAGTCTCATCGAGCAGATTCGAAAGCACGATCTTGCCAACGCTGTTCTTTTCGGGGCTTGCACCAATCACGGCGACGCTGCGTGGCTGAAAAAGTCGGTTCAGGTTTCGAATCGACATGGAGGACTCCTCTATTCCGTATGTCAGTAGTGAATTCGGAGGCCTTGCAAGGCAATTGCTATACCAGAAGCCAAGCTTTTACCGCTCGACAGGGATTGCAGAAAAGATTCCTCCCGAACTCCTTTCAAAAGCGACATGAGACACCAAAAGTCGCGCGATGGAACAGAGTAATGGATTGACAAAGTGTGCCAATGCGCACCTTCGTACAGAAATATTGTGCCAAATCGTCTCGCTCTAAACATTGCACGCTGATATCAAAGAGCCGTAGCCGCTTTCCGTGCCGCTACCCATGTGCTTTGTCAAACTTAAGGATTTGGGGATGAGCCGAACCTGTACGACGAACTTCCAGTCCTGGACGAAACGGGAGGACGAGGCTCCTGCCGAGTCAAACGTCGCAAATCGCATGAGATCCAAACGTGGCTCCGCAGGAGTTGCCAAAGAATCGAGC
>JANPLJ010000781.1:0-4964 GCA_031426475.1 Pirellulaceae bacterium
CTAGCGACTTGTTCCGGCCTACTAAAAAACTACGATCTGGGATCGCACGTCTCGGATAGATGCAGACCTTTGGAGAGCATGGCAGTTTAGGCAACGCTCGCCCGATAGTCGATCGTGGAATTCTTTGACGATTCGGCAAGAAGTATCGATTTTTATGGATTCGTTCGGCATCACAAATCGATGAATTCATTGTCAGCGGGCGGAGCCGCTGAACCACCATTCGTGGATCGAAAGGCGACGATGGTCGTTGTTGTGAGAAATGCTGTGAAACGTCTGGTCGTTTGTCTACTGTTGGGAATCGCATTCTTCGCGATCCACAATACGCCGGTCTTCGGCAAAGGCCCTTCGAGCGTCCAGTCGTTTCTATCTGATATGCCTCGATCGGACGACATCGATTCCAAACGGGGACCCGTTTGCTATCCATCGAGCACCAACACCGCGTGCGATCAACTACCGTTGCACGATGCCTGCTTCGCCGAACACCGTGAGCATTCGCTTGCGACCGGGGCATCCAGAGGCAGTCTCGACGGCGACGAAGATCGGGGAACATGGATCGGGTTTGTCGGAATCGATGGTTCCAAACAGCCACAAGACTTGGGCGTGAACGCTCACTTTGGAGGCCGCGTTGCAATCAATTATGGACGAATACTTTTCAAGCACTCCGGCCTCGGGATCCAACTCGGAACGGCCATCACCGGGACTGGAAACGCGGTACAGGTGATGGAGCGACTGGAAGGAACATCCGATCGATTCCAATCGTTTTCGACGGTCGGATTCTTTCAACGACGCGATTCGGGATGGTCTTGGGCATGTGGATATGATTTCTTATATCAGGACTATTTTGACCAATCGTTGCTAGGGCAGTGGCGTGGGCAATTTAGTCGGCAAATCTCCGCCCACGATGAATTAGGCATGCAGGTTGCGATCTCATCGCAAGACGATCATGTCCGTTTTTTAAACGATTCATTTCAATTCGAGCCATTATCTTATGGGCGCATGACATGGAGACACTATTGGGAATCGAATGCGTTTACAACCGCGTGGGCTGGTTTTGCCGAGTCGCATTCGGAAACGAATGTTGCGTTGGGAGATCTGCCAGCCGCGGGCCGTCAGTTTCTTTTCGGCGCAGACTTTCGTGCTCCGCTCAATCGATGTATCGCACTCTACGGTGAAGCAAACTTCTTGATGCCGGCCGATACAGGTTCCGTCGATGCTTTCTTGGGTGTGGAAATCACCACAGGCCGCTGCACATCAAAACTTCGCTCGGTGCGATCACGCCCCTTATTGTCCTTGGCGGGCAATCCATCGTTCCTTGTCGATAGCCAACGTGTGCCGGCTCCGTAATTCGTTTGTTCCCGATGGCGCGTATTATCCGATACCTTCGGTCTTCCTATACACTAGAACGCGACGATCGGTGGTTTGTGACAACAATTTGTTGAACTTTTTTCGATACGCGCCTATACTCAGGGTCATGTCTGCAGTTTGATGGAACTCATGAAAGCATGAAGAGTGCGCAGTGAAGACAAAACTGAATGAAATTGTGACGAATTGGGAGGAAATCATCGCCGCGCATTCCGGCGAATTCTCCGAACAAGCCCAATTGCAGGCTCGCATTTGTCAACGTTATCTCGGGGCAGTTTGGGCTTATTTGAACGGGGCCGTTCGAGATCAACATACGGCGGAAGATTTGGCCCAGGAATTCGCTTTCCGATTCGTCCGCGGGGACTATCGAAACCTTCATCCATCGCGAGGTCGATTTCGCGACTATGTTAAAGTCGTCCTTCGCAATTTGGTTGCGGATTACTATCGACGTCAACCTGTCAAGTTACACGCGGCCAATCTCGACCAGGTTGCTGGTCCTTCCGAACCGCCAGACGTCGCCCTTGAAAAGCTATTCAACGATCGTTGGCGACAGGATCTCTTGCGTAGAACATGGGAATCTTTTCAGTTAGCCTGTGCCCGCCGGGAGGCTCCGTACTACGACGTTTTGCATTACCACGCACAACATGTTCGGCTCACTTCGGCCGAGTTGGCTGAATACGTATCGACGTTGCGAGGGGAATCGATTTCTGCGGCAACGGTTCGACAGACTTTGCTGCGAGCGAAACAAATCTTTGCGGGCTGCTTACGCGACGAGATTCGCGATTCACTTGTCGACGCGTCGCCCGAAGCGATTGAAGAAGAGTTATGTGATCTCGCATTGGCGAAGTATGTTGATCCTAAGCCTGGGTCGAAGAAACCCCGATGAAGTCTACGACCGGACGTAACCGAGATCAAAGGGACTTCGACGAAGAGGGCGCTTCTTCGAAGACTTCGGAAAGTGCGTCGAACTGGTCGGTCATTCCTGCGAATCTCTCCGCGTCCAAAGACTCAAAATCGAACTCTTTGCCTAAAGCGGTGGAACTCGCATTCACCGCCGCAATGGCGGAATACGAAACACCGACTGCGCTGGGGAAATACCGCATCGAGCGGCGCCTCGGTGAAGGTGGCATGGGAGTAGTTTATGCGGCTTGCGACGAATCGACAGGACAGCGAGTCGCCATCAAGTTGCTGAAACCCTGCGCATTGAATTCAGCGGCTTGGCAACGCTTTCAAAAAGAAGCGCGGGTGTGGCAGGTTGTTCGCGATCCCTGTGTTGTGAATTTTTTGGGGCTTGAGTCAGACGGTGACCGGCCCTTTATCGTGAGTGAACTCGTTCCCGGCTTGAATTTGGCACAGTGGATCCAATCGGCGAAGGGACTATCGGAAGCGACCGTCCTCAAGATTTTCGCCTCGGTAGCGAGGGGACTTGCAGCGATTCATGCATCGGGGATCGTGCATCGAGATGTGAAGCCAGAAAACATTCTCGTGGAACTTCGCAATTGCGATCATCCAGTTGATCATCCCGAGGAAGTGGTCGCGGTCAAGATTTCGGACTTCGGTGTCGCGCGTCATCTCGAACAAACCGAATCGATGGTAATGACTCGTACCCAGTCTCTGCTCGGAACTCCTCGCTATTTGGCTCCAGAGCAGTTTTGCGACACCCCCAATCTGAATCCAACCTCCGATTTGTATTCCCTGGGAGTATCGATGTTCTACGCCGTCACCGGGCATCTACCCTTTGATGACGAGGACTTATGGCAACTCGCGGACCAACATCGTTATATTCCTCCTCCAGATCCGCAGGTTCTGAATCGAAAGATCAGCAATGGGCTGCGAAGCGTTCTACTCAGGCTTTTGGAGAAGGCGCCGGACGATCGATATCCATCCGCAGAAGAACTACTGAACGACTTGATTCGACTGAACGCCGGCGAACCGATTCAAGATACTTCGCAACTCAGGGAGCATGAGTTCGGCGGAGAGGCAACGCGAACGATCGAATTTCGTTGGGATTTAAATGCTCCCGTGTCTGCTCTTTGGCCGTTGATTAGCCAAACAAACCAGGTGAATCGCGCCATGGGATTACCTGCAGCGACGTTCACGCCCCAGAAACCTGGAACTCCCGTTCTGCGCAATGCCCGCGCAAAGCTTGCTGGAATATCGCTTCACTGGACAGAGTATCCATTCTGCTGGGTTCAACCCCATTCGATGACGGTATTGCGAGTGTTTGAGAACGGGCCCTATCGCTCCATGAGCAGCGAAGTAGAGCTACGTCATCAGCCGAGTGGCGGCACGCTGTTGATACATCGTTTTCGTTATACTTGTCGCAATTTCATGGGGCGGATGATTTCCAACTGGCAATTGAACGTATCAACACGGAAGGTTTTAGACCGAATCTATCGACGACTCGATACGCGCGCCGCGATGTTGTCGAACCAACAGTCGTCAGCGGACGCATTTGCAATCCCGGTGAAACTTGCCAGCGGACATCGTTATCATCTCGACCGGATGTTGAAGAAGCTCGCCGATCAGGGCGTCTCCGAAAAAATCGTATCTCACTTGGAAGACTGGATTCTTAGCGCGTCCGATCTCGAAGTGAGCCGGCTTCAAGTTCGCAAGTTGGCCAAGCGATGGGGAGCGAGCACATCGGCTCTCTTGCGAGCTCTACTGCTGGCAAGTCGCGAAGGGGGCCTTCGCATGTCTTGGGATGTTATTTGCCCAAGATGCCGAGTGGCCGCATCACGTGAAGACCATCTTGCATTGATCGGACAGCATTCGCAATGCGAGTTTTGCCAGATGAACTTTGCCGTCAATTTTGCGACGGGAGTGGAACTCGTATTTGATGTGGCGCCAAAAATTCGCGTGATATCGCCGCAAACCTGGTGTGTCGGAGGACCATTTCATGCTCCGCATGTGGCCGCTCAAGTTTATTTGTCGCCGAATGAGCACAGTGTTCTCCATTTACACTTACCCGCTGGTAACTATCAAATTGCGAGTCCTCAACTCGCTTCTGCGTTTCCCGTTCGGATTCGGGATAGTAGCAACCAAGGTCAACTATTCTTTTCTGCTGGCCAAACAGACTTCGTAGACCGATCGGCAACGCTATCCAGTTCCAGTCAGCGCATAACGCTATTGAATCGCTCGTCGGAAAACCTGCTCCTTCGTTTGGAGCAGAGCAACCGCGATCAAGAAGTCATGACCGCTGCGGAAGCCATTGCTTTTCGCGAGTTTCGTGAGCTGTTTCCCGGTGAATCGGTTTCTCCAGAAACTTTATTGTCGCTGGATCATGCCTATTTTCTTGCTCTTCGCTTGCGACGACGCATCGATGCCGACTCGATGGCGGGTAACGATTGGTCAGAGGTTGAGCTGTTATCTCAAATTGGCAACTTGATCGCCCCCGTTATCCGTCAGGAGCAAGGAGAAATCCTCGATGTGTCAAGCAATACCATTGTTTCTATGTTTCGCGAACTCGACGATGCCAAGCGTGTGATGGAAGGTATCGTCGCGATCGCCGAGACATCGCAGTCGCAAGTGGCTCCGACGATCGATTTCGCAGTCAACCTGCATTGCGGTCCCGCCGTCGTTTCGCACTTGCTGGGCTACCC
>JANPLJ010000782.1:0-1495 GCA_031426475.1 Pirellulaceae bacterium
CTATCCTCAACGGACGGGACGTCCAGCACCCTCAGACCATCGTAATAAGACGCGACATAGGCGGTGCTACCGATAACATGCACACCAAACGATATACCGGAATTAATGTCGAAGGAATCGAGCTTGCTGATGTTCGCGGGAATATCGGTTGCAGGCGATCAATTCCGGGGGGGCGTCTCCATTCGGAAACATTGCTTCAGCCACGACCAATCCCCTGCCTGCTCCTCCTGCTGCACCGACAAGTTTAGTAGCGGTCGCGGTTAGCAAGTTTTCGGTACGTCTGAGTTGGATCGACAACGCCAGCAATGAATCGGGGTTCTATATTGAGCGTCGGTTGGGATCCACTGGAAGTTTCAGCGTGATTGCTACGGTGGCCGCCAACAGCACGATCTTCACGGATAACAGTGTTTCGCGCAATAAAACGTACTCGTATCGCTTGCGCGCATTTAACGATGGAGGCGTTTCGACATATACCAACACGGCGAGTGTAACCACTCCGCGCAACAGTGACACGCCGAAAACTGGAGCCGCGATGGCATCCCAACATTCAGCTCCGCAAGCCCCAGTTGTCGTCAGCTCACAAGCTGTCGATTTCATATTCGCTGCTAGCGATCGGAAACATACTTCGGCCGACAACGAACTTGCTTTGATTTTTGTAGAACTCGGTGCAAACTCGATCTGAGCCTAGTTAACGGCCCACCTGGAAATTTGTCAGAGGAAAGAACTTCGGGTCGCGGCACATTGCGTTTCGGAGAAATCGCTTTGCTGACAAATCTTTTCGTCTCAGCAAAGCAACAAACTACCTCAGCGCCTTGCCAAAATACGTGGCCTAGCGTCGCGGAAGGCTACGAAGAAAAAAGACGCGAAGTAGAGTGTCTGGAGTGACGAGAACTCGCGCGGAAGAGTCTTGGGGGTCGCGACAAATAACAGCGCAGAATACTTCTGCAACCACTCACCGCCAGCGTAGAAATGATACGTTAGGATTTTAGCGAAATCTTCACGGTCTTGCCCGAGACGGCGAACTCGAGCTTTTCTTCACGGGCGAGCCATCCTACTGCGGCGAGCAAAAGATCGGCCGACACGCTCAAGTCTTTTTTGATTTTGGCGAGCGACGTTTCACCCTGCTCGGTCAAGTAGTACCAAACTGCGCCGGCGGTCTCTCCGATTTGATGATTGTCGAGTCCGGTTGTAGCGGTCAAGGCTTCACCGTTGGTCGCAACTTTGGACGCCAAGTTGGTGGTTGCCTTTTTGGTGGCAGCGGGTTTCGAAGCCTTCTTTGCGGCTATGGGTTCAGCTGCAGTCGAGGCGGCAGATTTCTTTTTGGCCATGGGGAAATCCAATGCTCGGTGGAGGAAGTCAAAGTTGGGGCAGGAACGGCGGCGGTAAGCCGAACCCACATTTTAGCTCATTTGAAGAGCCGTGCAGCGCTGCAGATTGTCACAGCAACTATGAAGTCCTGGGTTTGCAAGTGGCGGTCGCCCCATGCAAACCCACG
>JANPLJ010000783.1:0-18932 GCA_031426475.1 Pirellulaceae bacterium
CGATCGTGTCGAGATAGCCCAAGTTATCTGCGTCGCGTCCATAATTAAAGAACCCGTGCACTTTGTCGACATATCCCACGAGCTCGCATCGATTGCCGGCCTTTGTCATTGCTTCCGTGAAAACTTCCGCCGTTCGATAAGGAACAGTCGTGTCGGCTCGACCGTGGAAGATAATCGTGGGTGGTGCTCCAGGACGAACATGATGAACGGGCGAGATCTTCTTCGGGTCATCGCCGATTCGTTCTCGCAGCTCGACAAGCTTTTCGTTCGGAATCGGTTCTTCGCCATCCACGTTATCGAGTACCAATGCCGGATTGAAAAGGACTATTGCGTTCGGGACGGAACTGATCCGAGTATCCTCGGTCGATTTTTCGAAGCCTGGAACAACGCCCGTGCATGCAGCAAGATGGCCACCTGCCGAGCCGCCACCGGCGACGATTCGGTTAGGATCGATTCCGAGGCGTGAGGCGTTCGATCGAACCCAGCGAATCGCTGATTTCGAATCTTCCACGCAATCGATCGCTTTGGTTTGATGACGCGTGGCAACTCGATAGTCAGCAGTCATTGCAATCATACCGCGGTTCGCTAGATAGGCGCAATGGTTTGAGAACTGCTTCGGGTCTCCACCTTTCCAGCCGCCCCCGAAAAAGAATACGACAGCCGGACGTTGGTCGGATGCTTTGTGGTCTTTTGGCTTGAATAGGTAGACTTTAAGCTCCACATCTCCGATTGTTTTGTAGACTTCCGACGTTGCATCATCCAGCGAAGCACCCTCCAAAGTCGGTTGCTTCCCCTTTTTCTGAGCGCAAACCGCGTTTGTCAAAAAAGCGAAAATAAGTAAGCCAAGTAAACTTGAACGCATCGTGAATCCCTTAAGGTGAGTCTCTAAAACTAAATTTGGCCTGTTGTCATTGGGAATTGTGCTTCGGAAGTTGTTCCAGCCTGACTCGACCTGGACTATGATGCTACCATGCTTAGCGAAGTGAGCACGGCGTAGGACAATTGCACTCTATTGTTCTAAACTATTTCCGTTCGACAAACAATGGAAGTCGTGTTTCCGACAAACCGTTTCCCTTTACTGCCTCCAAAAACACTATGCAGCACCTCGACCAACTAAAAAACCTTGTCATCATGGCTGCGGCCGATGGTGCTTTGACGGAACGCGAGATCGCGTTGCTTGTCGACCGATGTACCGAACTTGGGCTCGGAGAAATCGACTTGGAGAAGGCGGTTAGTTTTGCGCTCAGCGAGGGTGCCGCCTTAAAGTTGCCGACGATTCATGCTGAAAAAATTGAGATGCTATCGGATCTGATGAGGATTATGGCGGCGGATGGAACCTTGAGCGAAATGGAAAAGCGATTATTCGCAATCGCTGCAGCTAAAATGCATATCGACCGCGACGAGATTGAGAAGCTGATCGATCGATTGGTAGGCAAGCGATCATCGGTGGAAAAGCCGTCCAACTGAGTCATGGTCTTATTGAGTGAATGGCTAGAAATACACTTCTTGAAATGGATCCACTATCGACCAACCGCGACCGGCTGCCTGCCCGAATCGAAGAACAACGCTTGATCGAGATTGTTTCCGGGTTACCTGGCCAGCACATAGGGGCTGTTAGCACAGGTCGCAGTCAGGCCGCCGAGCAGCTCGCAAAGTCTCGAGCGAGTGCACAAGTTACTTGTTGGTATATCGACAGTTATCAAGCAAATTTGGCAACTCAGCATGTTGATACGCTAGACAATTTACGAATCGCTTGCGAGTCAGATTGGCCAGCAGGCGAGTGCGATCTCACGATTGTTCCGCTCGGAAAGGGAGGCGAAGCGGAACTGACGCGCGACGTTCTTCAGAGCGCGTATCATAACCTCGTTGTGGGTGGCTATCTTGTCGCAAGCGTCGATAATCCTCAGGATCGATGGCTACATGAACAACTGAAGGGCTACGAAAAGAGCGTGAAAGTTCGCCCATTTCCAGATGCCGCTGTTTATTTCATCCAAAAGACGGCTCCTTTGAAAAAAGTCAAAGACTTTTCTTGTCAGCTGAGTTTCCGCGATTGCGAAGCAACCATTCAGCTTGTCACAAGACCCGGAGTGTTTTCGCATCGCCAGCTCGACAATGGGACTCGCCAAATTCTCGATGCAGTCGACGTTTTCCCCGAGGCTCAATTGGTCGACATCGGTTGTGGAAGCGGCGCGATCGCGTTGGCGCTGGCAGCTCGCGATCCATCGGCGAAATTGCACGCATTTGATTCCAATGCACGTGCGGTCTGGTGTGTGGAAAAGGGTTGCTCGATCAACGGCTTTGAGAACGTTGAAGTTGGATTGAATAGTACGGGTGCGTATGGACGCGAGAACCAATTCGACATGGCTTTGGCGAACCCGCCGTATTTTGCTGATTTTCGAATTGCACGACTCTTTATCGAAGCTGCCCGTCGATCGTTGAGGCCTGGTGGCAGGTTGGTATTAGTCACAAAGCAGCCAAGATGGTACGAAGAGCACCTACCCGAAATATTGAACGAGGTCGAGGTTTTCGAGTCGCGACGGTACTTTATTGCATCGGGCGTAAAGCCTGCCATATGAAACGTAGTGCTTTCGATTAGAAAGCGATGGTGGTCCCGCGGCTCCGCCCGCGGGACTGTTCAAAGCCAGCGGACGGAGCCGCGGCCCCACGATTCTCGGAGTTACGAAAAAGAGTTAACCAATGGCTTTGAAAATCTTGTTGTTTGCTGCAGCCCGTCAGCGTGTCGGCGCCGGATCGGTCGAACTGGATATCGAATTACCTTCGACAATATCCGATGTGTGCAAGGTCCTGGTGAAGCAGCATCCGGATCTGGAGGGGCTAATCACGACGAGCCGCTGGGCGATCGATCAAACGTTTGTCGACTCTGGAGCCGCCGTTCACGGAAACGAAGAAATTGCGTTGATTCCGCCCGTGAGCGGAGGATAGACGTATTTCGATTTCAATTGTGAAAGTGCCGGTAGCGACCTAAGCCAATCAACGGTATCCTCAAGGTATGAATGATCCGATTCAATCCGTGATCGAATTGGTACGCGATCCCATCGACGCGCAAGGCCTGTTGGCTCGCGCTTGTCGCCAGGATTGTGGAGCTGTCCTTCTTTTCTTAGGGACTACGCGCGAGTGGACGGGGGCGAACCATACTGAGTATCTTGAATACGAGGCCTATGAATCGATGGCCATTTCCGAAATGCAAAAGCTTGCCGAAGAAGCTCTGAGTCGTTGGTCCATCCAGTTCGTATCGATTGTTCATCGGCTTGGCCGAGTCGACATTGGTGAAGCGAGTGTTGCGATTGTGGTCAGTTCGGCCCATCGACGCGCGGCATTTCAAGCGGGCGAATGGTTGATCGATACGTTGAAAGCAATGGTCCCGATCTGGAAGAAGGACCACAATGCAGCCGGGAGCTCGGATTGGCTTCATCCGACGATCGCTTCTCCCAAGCCAATGGCGACTGACTTTAGCGATTCGAAGCGGGTCGCTTCGTCGGGGGAATCATGACCGAGCTCGTCGATCGTTTTGGGAGATTGCATCGCTCGCTTCGGATCAGCGTGACCGATCGCTGCAACATCCGTTGCCAATACTGTATGCCCGATGGACCGTTGCAATTCTTGCCGAAGCAGCATCTGCTGACGTATGAAGAGATAGCGGCGTTCAGCAAACTGATGACTACGCTCGGTGTCACTCGAATAAGATTGACCGGAGGTGAACCGCTGGTGCGAGGGGAGCTCTACAAGTTGGTCGAATTGCTCCGAAGAATCCCCGCAATGGAATCGATTGCCATTACCACGAACGCGATGCTGCTCGACCAACAGATCAGCGCATTGATGGCAGCTGGACTCGATCAAATCAATATTTCGCTCGATACGCTTCGCGAAGAAGTATTTCGCAAGCTTTCACGACGCGACGGAATCGATCGAGTTATTTCGGGAATAGACGCGGCGATTGCACATGGCTATCGACCTAGACTGAATGCGGTACTGCTTCGCGAAATCAATTTCGACGATGCGATTCCGCTGGTCGAGTTTGCGATCGAGCGAGGATTAGTGATGCGGTTTATCGAGTTTATGCCGCTCGATTCCGATCGACAATGGAATGGTACTCAGTTTGTTTCGGGTGCCGAATTGAGAACCCATCTGGCGAAGCGATTCGGACCTCTTCAACGCATCGAACGTGAAGATCCGAGCCGACCGTCAAGCGAGTATGGCTTCGAGGGTCATGATGGACGCGTTGGTTTTATCGATTCGGTAACAACCCCGTTTTGTGGAGCGTGTGATCGTTTGCGACTTACGGCCGACGGGAAACTTCGGAATTGCCTGTTCGGTCATGAAGAATGGGATATCGCCAGCGCTTTGCGAACTCCACAGCCCGGTCGTTCGTTGGTTGATATGATCGAGGAATGCGTCGCGAACAAGTTCGCTGCACATGGCATCGGTAACTCGGAGTTTGTACCGCCAGAACGAGCCATGTATCAGATCGGTGGATAGCGAATGCAACGAGTCTACCTTGACCATGCGGCGACAAGCTGGCCAAAGCCTCCGGGCGTTGTGCAAGCCCTGGTCGAATATCAAGAAAAATGTGGTGCTGCAGCCGGACGTGGAAGCTATGCTTCGGCGTCGCTAGCGAATCAAGTTGTCGTTGGCGTTCGAAGGAAACTAGCTGAGTTAATTGGCGCACGCTCACCAAATGACATTGCTCTGCTGCACAATGGAACGGCAGCATTAAACCTTGCTTTGGCCGGGATCCTCCAACACGGCGATCACGTCGTCACGACGGCGATCGAACACAATAGTGTTTTGAGGCCACTGGCTGCACTTCGAGCTGAAAAAAAGATTGATTTTAGCATCGTGCCTTCGGATCGAAGCGGTGCCATCGATCCGGACGATGTTGCAAAAGCGATGACTCCCGCGACAAAGATGGTGGTCGTATCGCATGCTTCGAATGTAACGGGGCGAATCCAACCGATTGAAGAGATCGCAGCTATCGCCAAACGCTCGTCGGCTTGGTTTCTGCTCGATGCCGCTCAAACGCTTGGGTATTTTCCGATCGACGTTCGATCGATGGGAATCGATTTGCTTGCGGCGCCGGGGCACAAAGGCGCGTGCGGGATGCTGGGGACGGGGCTCTTGTATGCCCGCACGGAAATTGCACAGCAGATTTCGACGCCTTGGCCTGGAGGAACGGGGACGGAGAGCGAACGACTGGAAGGGCCTTTTGAGTGGCCGATGGGGGTCGAATCAGGCAACTCGAATCTGCCTGCCCTGGCGGCTTGGGATTGCGGACTCGAATGGCTCATGTCCAAGGCGATCGATCGCAGATGGACCGAAACACAAGCGATGACACAACGTATGCGACAGATCCTAGAAGAATCGAATTTTGGAACGATCATCGGACACGCCCCTTCGACGCCCAATGTTCCAGTCGTCAGTTTGGCGACATCTCGTACCGCATGCAGTGACATGGCGGCAGTCCTGGATAGTTCATTTCGAATCGAAGTCCGATCGGGAATGCATTGCGCCGCATTGATTCATGACTGCATCGGGACAAAGTCTTTGGGTGGAACGTTGCGATTCAGTCTAGGTCATACATCAACCCATCAAGATCTTGACTCTCTTGAAAACGCCTGCCGAGAGCTTCAGAATTCAGGTATATAGATATAGTCGGACCGCGTCCGAAAAGACGTCTGATTTGAAGTTTGGCTTCATTCCGTTATAAAGAGGATTAGGGAACTCGCCGGCGAGGCTTGCCCATTGGTATCTACGCAATCATGGAGAGCGATTACGACAAATGCTGTCTCGCATTGACGGACCTCGCTGAACGGTTGGCGTTTGGCGATACTGTCCTTTTTTATTGTTGACCAAGAAAATGCAATCGTATTTAGATCTCCTTGAAAAAGTCCTGGAAACGGGGCATGTAAAGACGGACCGCACGGGTACTGGAACACGAAGTCTGTTTGGTTGCCAGCTTCGGTTTGATCTCAGCGAAGGCTTCCCAATGTTGACGACGAAGAAGCTTCATTGGCGGAGTATTTGGGTTGAGTTGCTATGGTTCTTGCGAGGTGAAACGAACATCCGTTACCTCAAAGAGAACAAAGTGAGCATTTGGGACGAATGGGCGGACGTCGAAGGCGAGCTTGGTCCGGTCTATGGCAAGCAATGGCGATCATGGACGTGTCCAGATGGTTCGACGATTGACCAGATTCGAGATGTCGAAGCGGAGATTAAGCGCAATCCAGATTCTCGACGACTGATTGTGAGCGCATGGAATGTCGCCGACGTTCCGAAGATGGCGCTCCCACCCTGCCATTTGCTTTTCCAGTTCTACGTCGCCGACGGTCGATTGAGTTGCCAATTGTATCAACGGAGCGCCGATCTCTTCCTGGGTGTGCCCTTCAATATTGCGTCTTATGCCTTGTTGACTATGCTATTGGCAAATGCAACAGGTCTCGAACCGGGCGAGTTTGTTCATACGATGGGCGATACCCACTTGTATAGCAACCATTTCGAACAAGCCCGAATTCAATTGAGTCGGACCCCGAAAGTTCTTCCCAAATTGAGAATTTTGAATCGTCGAGCTAGCGTCTTGGATTATGTCGCTGAAGACTTCGAGCTGCTCGAATACGATCCCCATCCGCGAATCGCTGCCCCGGTAGCCGTTTAGAACGACTTTTCCAACGAAGGCAATTTTTTACCATGGCACAAAACAAACCTTGGCAATGGATACTTGGAGTACTTCGTTCTGTAGGCATCCTATTTATTTCTTCGAGCAGCTTTGCGGTCGATCTCGAATTTAGTCGGGATGTTCAGCCGCTTCTGACAAAATACTGCGTTGGATGCCACAATCCCAAAGAAGCCGAAGGCGGTTTTGTATGCGATCACTACGATGGATTGATGAAGGGAAGCAAAGACCATGTCGTTGTTAACGCTGGCTCGTCGGAGAAGAGCGACCTTCTAAAGTTCATCTTGGGCTCCAAAGAGCCAAAGATGCCACCTGAAGACGAGTTGCAACTGACGGAAGCGGAAATCGCTACGATCCGCCAATGGATTGACCAGGGAGCGCGCCGCGACGAACGCCTGCCCGCGCTCCGCGACCGATTGAAAGTCGCAACGGTTGCTTCCAAGCATGGAAAGCCTTCTGAAATCACGGCAATGCATCTCCTGGATGGCGAACGACTGGTTGCGTTGGGCAGCTATTCTCGCGTGAATTTTTATGATCTTTCCACGCTCAACACGCTGAAGACATTTACCGAAGTCGTTGGCAAAGTCACCAGCATTCGACCTTCGAGCGATGGTCAACTGGTCATTATTGGTTCTGGGGTAACTGGCGTCGGCGGCCAGATCTCGATACTCGACGTTGCAGCCCAAAAGGTCGTTCGGCAATTCGAAGGCCACCGTGACACGATTTACTCGGCGGTTATAAGTCCTGATGGCTCGATGATTGCAAGCGCGGGGTACGATCGAAGGATCATTCTTTGGGATACTGCGACCGGCGAAGTGGTGCGGCATTTAGATGGACACAATGGACCAATCTATGATCTCGACTTCCACCCTTCAGGACAAATACTTGCCAGTTGTTCGGGTGATGAGACCACCAAAATTTGGCACGTAGCATCGGGCGTTCGGCTTGACACGTTGAGCCAAGGAGAAGCCGAACAATATAGCGTTCGATTTACGCCGGACGGCAATCGCGTGATGGTTGCCGGTGCTGATCGAAGGGTTCGGATATGGAAGTTGATTTCTCGCCAGCGTGAAGCGATCAATCCGATGCTACATTCTTGTTTCGCACACGAAAAAGCGATTCTTGTTTTGCGTATTTCCCCTGATGGCAAAACGGTGTTGACGGCCAGTGAAGATAGGACTGTCAAACTCTGGACGTCAAACGACTTGACGGCAATCGGCGAAGCCGGGCGAGTTTCGGACGTCCCGACCGATGCAGCATGGAGGAAGGATAGTAAGGAAATAACCGTTGCGACCGTCGATGGACGCGTTGAATCTTATTCCGTAGAGCAACTGCTCGCGGAATTTTCCCAACGTAGCAAAAAGCTCGAAGTTGAAAGCAATCCCAGCGATGCCCAAAGAACATCCCTGACTATGACGCTCGACGAGTTAGCTGCAGCCAACAGCAAGATGTCAAAAGCTGACGAAGTCGAGCCCAACAACTCCATCGATCTCGCCATGACGATGAATTTACCTGGCGAGGTCGCTGGCAAGATCAGCTCGAACGATCCAGCCTCGATTGACGAAGACTGGTTCTGCATTCAGGCAGAACGCGGACAGCCGTGGGTGATTGCCGCCTCCGCAGTAAAGCCAGACTCGCAGCTCGATCCGATGATCGAAATTCGAGACTCGGCCGGTGAACCAATCGTTCGGACGCGGCTTCAAGCAGTTCGCGAAAGCTATTTTACGTTTCGCGGAAAGGACTCCTCAACGTCGGACGATTTTCGTGTTCATCGTTGGGAGGATATGGAGCTTAACGAATTCCTCTACAGTGGTGGAGAAGTCGTCAAGCTTTGGTTGTATCCCCGTGGTCCCGACTCGGGATTCAAAGTCTACCCTGGTTCTGGAAAGCGACGAACCTACTTTGATACGACCGCAAACTCCCACGCATTGGGTGAGCCTGCTTGGATTGTTCGCGAGTTGGCAGGGAACGAATCTCCCAGCCCCAACGGGTTGCCGACTTTTCCGGTCTATTTTGAGAATGACGATGATGCGACGCGTCGAGTTGGAAAAGATAGCCGGCTCATTTTTACAGCTCCCGAAGACGGACGCTACTTCATCCGTCTTCGCGACTCGAGGCAATTGCAAAATGACACGTATTCCTACAAGTTGTCCGTTCGACGACGGATGTTCGACTACACGATTTCGTCTCCTACAAAAAACATTGATATCGTCCCCGGCGCTGGGGGTGAGTTTTCGGTAAATGTCGAACGGACCGACGATTTTGAGGGTCCCGTCGAATTGAGAATCGAGGGTTTACCCGCAAACGTTGTAGCGTCTCAACCGCTGAACATCGAAGCTGGTCAAGAATTGGCATTGGGATCGATCTTTGTTGCGAAGGATGCGAACGACGTTCCTGAATCATTTACGATAGAAATCATTGCAACGGCCCAAATAGAAGGCCAGTCCGTCGAGAGAAAATTACCGGCTTCGATTCCAGTAAAGCTCTCAAAGAAGCCAAACGTTCTCGCTCGATTTGCCAAATCGAAAGATGAGCATAGCGATGACGTGACCGAGTTGGTGATACGACCCGGCGAAACGATTTCAACCTTTGTGTTGGTCGAAAGAGGCGAGGAAAAAGGAGATATTCCGTTCGGAAAAGATGACAGCGGCCGCAACCTGCCGCACGGAGTGTTCGTCAGCAATATCGGATTGAGTGGACTTGTCGTGAAGCCCGGCGAAAACAGCCGCGAAGTCTTCATCACAGCGTCTCCCGGGGTCCAACCAACCACACGTCCCTTCCATTTGAAAACAACGCTCAAAGGCATGCCTACAACTCGCCCCATTTTGTTGCGTGTGGAAACGCCATAGTTCAGAAAAGTCAGACTTCTCGCTGATCGCCAGTATCAGATTGAACTTTAGGAAGCCACCCATCAACCTTTGGATACTACGAATGAATACACTGTCGAAAATCGGTTCTCCGCGATTCTGGTTTATTGTCGTCAGCGTTTTCATCGCCGCAGTCGACACCCCAGTTTTCTCGGACGACGCATTGAATATTGAAGCAAGCAAAGCGATGCTCAAAGCTGTCGACTTCTATCATCACAAGGTCGCCACCCACGGAGGTTACGTCTTTCGATATGCATCGGACTTGGTGTTGCGAGAAGGCGAAGAGAAAACGGGACCAACCACGATATGGATCGAGCCGCCAGCGACTCCTGCAGTTGGAATCGCGTATTTGGATGCATATCGTCGTACAAGCGAGCCATCGCTTCTTCTAGCCGCTCGAAGTACGGCGGATAGCCTGATTCGCGGTCAATTGCACAGCGGCGGATGGAGCAACAGCATTGAGTTTGATCCAGTGGATCGGAAACGATATGCGTATCGAGTCGATGGACCACCATCAGCCAAGTCACGAAATGTATCGACGCTTGACGACAACAAGTCGCAATCGGTAATCAGGTTTCTCGCGACTCTAGATCAAACGCTCGAGTTCAAGGATCAAACTATTCATGAAGCAACACTCTATGCTCTCGATTCCCTTGTGAGCACACAGTTTCCAAATGGCGCTTGGCCGCAAGGCTATACAGTCCCACCCAATGCGGTTGATTTCCCCGTCGTGAAAGCAAGCTACCCCAAGACTTGGTCACGAGAATTCCCGAAAATTGATTACAAAGGGTTCTACACCTTCAATGACAACTCGATCGTTGATACCTTACGTTTGATGATGATGGCGCATCAAACATATGGAAACGAAAAGTACAAGAATGCGGCTCTTCGCGCCGGTGAATTCTTGCTCCTCGCTCAGATGCCAGATCCGCAACCAGCATGGGCTCAGCAGTACGATCGCGACATGCATCCCGCCTGGGCTCGGAAATTTGAACCACCATCTGTGTCGGGCGGTGAATCGCAAAAAATTATCGATACTTTGGTCTACCTTTACTTAGAGACTGGCGAAAGAAAATATCTAGATTCTGCCAAGAAAGCTCATCGGTACCTTTCGACTTCCTCGCTCGCAAACGGAAAGATGGCACGATTCTATGAACTGCAAACGAATAAGCCGTTGTATTTCACTCGACAGTATGTGTTGACTTACGACGACAGCGACCTTCCGACTCACTATGGTTTCATCGTTTCCAATGATCTCAAGAAACTCCAAGAGAGGATCGACAAGGCGGAGGCCTTGACCGGGGAAAAGTTGACTGAGCACGTCGAACGCCAACGATTGACCAAAAAGGTGGATCGCCCTAGCGAAAACGAAGTGCGAAAAGTCATCGCTTCGCTCGACTCGCGTGGGGCATGGGTAGAACCTGGAAAGTTATCGACTTACCAAGGCGAGAATCCTCCGACTGAGATTATCGAAAGCAGAACATTTATCAAGAACATCGATATCTTAAGCCGATTCTTAGCGAAGTGAAGTTAGGTGTAGCGAATATGGCTTGAAACTTACACCTTATTCCTTACTGCTTCCGATTGGCATATCATGGTCGAGATGATAAACGAGCTCGACCCGATGGACCGCGATACGATTGCCGCTGAGTATTTCGAACAGCTCCCTTTTGCACCGTATCCCGTTCAAGAAGAAGCGTTGCTCGCGTGGTACACCGCGGAACAAGGAGTCCTCGTTTGCGCGCCGACGGGGACCGGCAAAACGCTGATTGCCGAAGCCGCAATCTATGAGGCGCTTCGGACTGGACAGCAGTGTTACTACACAACGCCTCTCATCGCATTGTCCGATCAGAAGCTGGTTGAATTGCAAGAATCTGCGGTTCGATGGGGGTTTTCGGCATCCGATATCGGTTTAGTGACAGGCAATCGTCGAGTCAACTCGGACGCGCCCGTTTTGGTGGTCGTCGCCGAAATTCTTTTGAATCGTTTGATGCATCGAGAAGCATTTTCGTTTGATCGAGTTGCGTCGGTGGTCATGGACGAGTTCCACAGTTTTAACGACCCTGAGCGAGGGATCGTTTGGGAGTTGACGTTGGGCATGTTGCCCGAACATGTCAAGCTCATGCTGTTGTCGGCAACGATCGGAAACAGTATGGAATTTTGCGGGTGGCTGAATCGCGCTCACCGACGACGTCTTCAGCTGGTCCAAGGTACCGAACGCAAAGTCCCGTTGTCGTTTGAGTGGGTTGACGACGCGTACTTGGACGAGCACCTTGAACGGATTGCGGAGGGAGATGAAACAAAGCGACGAACGCCTGGATTGGTTTTTTGTTTCAATCGAGATCAATGCTGGCAAGTAGCCGAGCTCCTAAAGGGAAAGAAGCTAATCGACAAGGCGCGGCAAGCCGAGCTGGCTGATCGATTGGCGAGTTATGATCTTAGTCAGGGGGCGGGGCCGAAGCTGAAGGCGATCCTGCAGCGAGGCGTTGGTGTTCATCATGCCGGAATTCTCCCGAAGTATCGACGCATTGTTGAGAGCCTTTTTCAAGCGAAGCTACTCAGCATCGCAGTCTGTACCGAAACACTTTCGGCGGGTATCAACTTGCCCGCTCGTTCGGTGATCCTTCCGACGATCTTGAAGGGCCCTCGGGACAAGAAAAAGTTGATCGAAGCTAGTTCGGCCCATCAGATTTTTGGCAGAGCGGGCCGGCCTCAGTTCGACACTCAAGGCTTCGTCTATGCGTTGGCTCATGAAGATGACGTGAAATATTTGCGATGGAAAATAAAGTACGATTCCATCCCCGAGGATACAAAAGATCCGGGGCTGTTGCGTGCCAAAAAGCAACTCAAGAAAAAGATGCCGAAGCGGCGACAGGGCGAAGCTCATTGGACTGCCGGGCAATTTGAAGCCCTGCGTGTTGCATTGCCCGCAAAGCTTTCGAGTCGCGGTTCGCTTCCGTGGCGACTGCTTGCATATCTTTTGCTTCGTTCGCCTGAAGTACAACCGATTCGTGATTTAGTTTCGAAGCGACTGATGGAACGCACCGAGCTTGAAGCGGCGCAGCGAGAGCTCAACCAGATGCTGATTACACTCTGGGCCGCCGACTTCATGCACTTGGATCCCAAGCCAACTCCTCTGGCGAAAGCGGCCGATACGTTACCGATGGCTGCGAAGAAGCAATCGGTACAAGAGATTGCAAACGGGTTGTTCGCTGCGATGAGTCGTCCGAAGCCGGTGTCGGTGGAAGAGTCTAGCAAGGAAGGGCCGGCGAGCGACGAGGAAGGAAGCGAGTCGGATAGCGACGAGCCAACGATCTTAGCGCCGAGCGACGATAGCGACGATGAAGTGGAAAGCGATGCATCCATCAAGATATCGTTGGCCGATCGAGACGATCCCATGGCTCGCGGATATGAGCTGACCGACTATCGGCCCAAGACGGCGATACCGACCGAGCGAGCCGAATTGCTGTTGCAGCTTCGCAGCGTCAATCCGATCTACGGTGTTTTCTTGGCGAATCATCTTGTCATAGCCGACCCGATCGAACGCATTCAGGCCTTGGAAAGTGTTCTCGAGCTTCCAGCGAATGTCTCACGACTGGTTCATGTCCCGCCGATCGATGTACTCCCACCGGGGACGTTAGCCACGTCGAGACTGCACGGACGGCTCTTGGAGTTAGGGTTGGCGACGGCTGCCGAATTGACCGGGAAATCTCAGGATGAGGATGACGAAGATGGAACGATGGAAGAGTTGTCGAGCGGTCGATACCGTTCGCGACGCATGTTCGACGAACCACCTCCGCGCCCGCTGGCATTGGGCGAGAAGCTGCGTCGACTGTTCGACTACGACTTCCCTCGAGTCCACGATGTCTACACGCGAAGCGTTTGGGTTGTCGGTGAACTGCTGGAATTCGACGGCCAGTTCAACAAGTTTGTGACATCGCGTGGATTGCAAAAGCAGGAGGGAATTCTTTTTCGCCACGTGCTGAGATTCATCCTGTTGTGTGACGAGTTCGCGTCGATCCCACCTTTCGATACAACGCCCGAAACATGGGAAGATCCCTTTGACGAACTGATTGATCGCCTGACAATATGCTGCCGAGCCGTGGATCCTGAATCGACCGACGAGGTACTCGAAAGCGGACTCGGGAATCAAGAGATCTGGACTGGAGATACCCCCAAACCAACGCGACGACGCGACGAATAAGTGTCGACAACTGTCTTGAACTCGATAACTCTCTTGAAGATAAACGGTCAACTCTAGTTCGATTGTCCCCAATTGACGCCTTCGGCCTCGTGCCGAAGGTGAGGAGGTTTGGCAACCAGAAAATCGTTCCTCTATAACTCCAATTTTAATCTTGAGGTAGCCGAATTCGTCAGAATTCGGACGCAGCGCGAAAGGCGATGTCTACTGCGCTTCATCCGAAGTCTTACGACATCGGCTACGAATTGAAACCCAAAATCTAAAGTTGAACGAAGCACTACGAGAAAGCGATTTAGCCAGGTAAACTGGGAGTCCTCCGAACGTTTCATTCCGTTCCTGACTGTCCGCCTGAACCATGAATTCATACGAATATGATGTCATCGTGATTGGTGCTGGCCATGCTGGGACGGAAGCCGCCGCGGCCGCGGCACGTATTGGTGCTCGAGTTGCGTTGTTGACGACAAGCTTGGATACGGTCGGCCAGATGAGTTGCAATCCCGCGATTGGTGGGGTTGCAAAAGGGCAATTGGTACGCGAAATCGATGCCTTGGGCGGTTTGATGGGTGAGACGATCGATCGAACTGGGATCCAGTTTCGAATGCTCAACAGTCGCAAGGGACCAGCCATGCATTCGCCGCGAGCCCAGGCTGACAAGAAGGCATATCAATTTGAAATCAAGCGTCTGATCGAAGAACAAGTCAAAATCTACTTACGCCAAGAATCGGTAGAAGATCTTCTGTCGGAAGAAGTTGGGAAGCTCGTTCATATACGCGGTGTCGCCGTTCGCGGTGGTGCGGTCTATCTTGCACCGACAGTGGTATTGACGACGGGTACCTTTCTTCAAGCGATCATGCATACCGGAGAAGCAAAGACGCCTGGGGGGCGAGCGGGTGAAGGGACGACCAGTGGAATTAGCGGAGCTTTGCATCGATTGGGGTTTCGGATCGATCGCTTTAAAACCGGCACTCCTGCGCGACTGAACGGCAGAACGATCGATTATTCGAAGACCGAATTACAGCCAGGTGACGACCATCCGCTCCCTTTTTCGTTCATGACGGACTCGATTACGCAGACTCAGATGCCGTGTTGGTTGACGCATACCAACAAGTCCGTTCACGACCTGATCGTTGCTAATCTGCATCGCGCTCCGATGTACTCGGGGCAAATCCAGTCGACGGGCCCTCGATACTGCCCATCGATCGAAGACAAAGTCGTTCGATTCGCCGGCAAGGACTCCCACCAATTGTTCCTTGAACCAGAAGGGCGCAATACCAAGGAAGTTTACGTGAACGGAATTTCGACTTCGCTGCCGCGCGACGTTCAAGATCAGATGTTCAAATTGATTCCAGGGCTGGAAGATGCGCAGATCATGCGATACGGTTATGCCGTCGAATATGACTATTGCCCACCGGATCAACTGACACCGGCGCTCGAGACAAAACAAGTCTCGGGATTGTTCTTTGCTGGTCAGATCAACGGTACGACCGGGTATGAAGAGGCTGCTGCGCAGGGGCTCGTTGCAGGTGCAAATGCCGCCCTCAAACTGAAAGGTAGCGAACCGTTCATCGTTACGCGCGATGCGGCTTACATTGGCGTCTTGGTCGATGACTTGGTGACTCGGGGGGTCGATGAACCGTATCGTATGTTCACAAGTCGTGCCGAGTATCGACTGCTCTTGAGGCAAGACAATGCCGATCGGCGACTGACGGAAATAGGACGTTCCATCGGATTGGTCGATGATCTTCGATGGGATCGGTATCAATCGAAGCAGATCTTGATGAAGCAAGCGATGTTGGCTCTGTCGAAAATCCGAGTCGGTGACATTATCGGTGACAAGTTCCTTCGACGCCCAGAAGTCTCATGGTTGGAAATGGCGAGCCGATTTCCGGAGTTGATGGCTTTCCCTGCCGAAATAGGGCTCGAAGTCGAATACGACGTCAAGTATTCCGGATACGTCGCTCGGCAACAGATCCAAGTGGATCGGCAACAACGCATGGCAAGCAAACGGATACCGTTGACGTTCGATTACGAGCAAGTAGATTGTCTTCGATTTGAAGCCCGTCAAAAACTAGGTCGTATTCGTCCCGTCAGCCTCGATCAAGCAACACGAATCAGCGGCATCACGCCAGCCGATATCGCGTTGGTGATCGCCCACATCGAAAAACCTCGCAAGCGGTAAGTACTAAGCTTTAAGGTGTAAGTCCAATAACCTCGATCCTTCAACCTTTCCAACCTTTCCAACCATGATCAACCGACGACATTGCCTTCAATCGCTTGCTGCCATCTCGACCCTTGCTGCTGCTGGCTCCGCAGCCAATGCTGCGAAACCGTCTGCATCTTCGTCGCGAATCTGGATTTTTTCGAAACCGATTCAGCATTTGAGTTTCAAGGAGGCTGCGGACTGGTTGGTGCGTTGGGATGTGGGCGGCTTGGAAGCGACTGTGCGACGCGACGGATGGATCGAACCAGTTGACGCGGCTACAAAATTGCCCGAGTTGATGGATACTTTATCGTCAGTCGACCGGACCGGCATGATCATTACGAGCGACGTCAATGACGCCGAACATACGGATGTGGAGCGTGTTCTGAAGGTCGCATCGAAGCTGGGCGTTCGGTACTTCCGCATGGCCTATTACAAATACGATTTCACCAAGAAGATTCTGCCGCAGTTGGAGGCTTTTGCCGGCCAAGCAACCAAGTTGGCGGCAGTCTGTAAACAGCTGAAGATGACGGCGTTGTATCAGAATCATGCCGGAGCGAGCTACGTGGGGGCTCCGATTTGGGATTTGATGGAGGTCATGAAGGGGATTGATCCAAGCGCCATGAGCATCGCCATGGACATCCGCCACACTACCATTGAAGCCTCCGAATCATGGCGTGCGGGTTATTCCCGAGTCCGTGATCAGGTCGGGGCAATCTTCGTTAAAGATGCGATCTACGTCGACGGAAAAGTCGATGATGGTCCGCTTGGACGAAGTGAAAAGGGTAAAGCTCTCTTTAATATGATTCAAGCAGATCATTCGTCGATCCCGATTTCTCTCCACGTAGAGTACATCGACCACAAAAAGCCAGATCTACAGCCAAAACGACTTGAGGCTATTGGCGCGGATGTCAAGACGTTGAAAAGTTGGTTACAAGCGTAGCAGAAAACGTCACACTCCAAGCCAGTCTAAACCGTTGATTGATAAGGAATGTCATAACGATGAAGACTTCATTCTTGCACCACGCGGTTGTCGTTGTTTCATTGTTGATGTTGCTTGCTTGGCAACGGATCCCTCTTTTGCACGAGCAAAGCATGAATATTGACGAGAGTCAATACCAGGCCGTTGCGAGCTTTTTGGTTACGACCGGCGAGTCCACATTCAATCATACGTATTTTCCGGCTTTTCAAGTTTTCATTTACCGATGGTTGGCGGAGTTTTTTGGCGTCTACAACGTTGAATCGGTTCGAGTGTTCTTTCTGTTGATTGCTTGGTTGCATTCAGCTCTCGTTTATCATCTTGCGTTGCGAATCATGCCGACAGTCTACGCTGCAGGTGCTGCCGTGCTTTCGATTATTCTCGCGTGGTGGTATGAAGGCCTCACGGCGAATTGTGAATGGCCGAGCAGTACAGCTATTTTGCTTTCGTTTTCGTTCTATGTCGCTTCTCGGCAGCATGCCAATGGCAAATCCGTTTCCAGATGGTGGTTACTCGCTTCGGGCGCAGCCGCTGCTTGGAGTTTTGCGTTTAAGTACCAAGCGAGTTTTCTTCTGGTCGCTATTCCTATATCGATCATCTCGCAGTCGATTGCCGAGCGTTCATTGCGAACCGCGAAGTCTGCGCTTGTGTGGTATATTCTAGGAGGCATTCTAGGGACTTGTGTTACAGTCTTGCCCGTATTGATCTTTGGCGATGTTGCACATTATCTAGGACAATTTAGCGATTTCTTTTATGACTATGCCGTTTCAAACGCGGCTGAATCCACTCGTCAATTGAACGGAAGTCTTTGGGCATTTTTGTGGATTATCGCCGACAGTTTTTTTCTTTGCCGTCCAGGCGGAACGCTCCACTTGCTAGCGTTCTTGACTTGCATTTTCATCCTTGCACGGAGTGGCATTTCCATTTTTCTTGGCAATGCAGACGTCCGCCAATCCGAGCAATCGCATACCGAGGAGCTCCTTCTGGGGTGGTATATACTGGCGGCGATGGCTTGCGTTCAGCTCGGCTGGCGATGGTTTGCCCACTATTTTTTATTCGTGGAACCTGCATTCGCAATGGGTGCATTGTGGGGCTTGCGACAGTGTTTTCTCAAGTTGCCTCGAAGTCAAAGCCGGATATGGTGGTTCGTATCGTTTGCGCCTGTTGCCACCATTATCATCGAATATGCGCGCTCGTTGGCAATCTCGGAATCGAGCGAAAAAACCGCAATGGTAGTCTTGTTTGTATCGGCTTACTCGCTTGCGGGGATCCTAGCGCTCGCGATCTGGAAATGGACGCCGAATGCTCAATGGGCGTTTTTTGCACCATCGTTATTGTTGTACGTTTGCGCGTTCGGGCGAATCGCTATCGATCCACTTACCAAGGAACCACAGTTCAATCGGTTGAGTCAAGGGATTTCGGATATCGCAGGCTATATGATGGCGAGGCACGCTCCGGGAGATCGTTTGTTTGTATGGGGATGGCGACCCGAAATCTATACCGCATGCAAACTTCCAGCTGCCAGTCGGTTTGGGAGTTGCGCGTATATAGTGCGAGATTTCTCGGTAGATTCAAAGACCGATATTCGAGCGATACCAAACCAGTTTTTACTCGATGACCTAGGATCAACCGAACCGCGTTGGATCGTCAATGCAGATCGTATCACTCATTCTCTTGCAGAGGATGCGAACATTTATGCGGTCTTCAAATACAAAGAGCTGGAATCGTTGCTTCAATCGAAATACGTCGAGGCAGAGTCGATCGGCGGTTGCACTATCTATGTTCGGAAAAGCGAGCTCGTGCAATGAACTACTTTGAAAGGCCTGCAGCACGTTCAAATCTGCCTAACCCAACGTAGCCGATGTCGTAAGACTTCGGAGGAAGCGCAGTAGGCATAGCCTTTCGAGCGTCGTCCGAATTCTGACGAAATAGGCTACCCGAAAAACAAAACTCGCACAAAAGGTCGTTAGTAAAAACCCGATCGCTTAATGTTACGT
>JANPLJ010000784.1:0-4281 GCA_031426475.1 Pirellulaceae bacterium
TTTTTTCCACCGAAATCTTACAAATTTCCCCCACTCTCAAGAAACATTTTTCACTTGCTTTGGACGTTCATCATGTTCACGCACGCTACGCTCAATTCGATTCGTTCGAAATGCAGACGTTATTCGCTCTTCAAAGCGCAATAAATTTACATGCGAAACGCATCTCAAGCGCATTATGATGTTATTAAAAAACGATTCGACAAGGATTTCGACATCGGGTCGTTAGCGATGCAAACGGCTTCGACAATCGACGGAAAAAAAACCAAAAAAAATTTGGAAAATTTTGCTCGTTTGACCTCAAAGAAGATACCGAAGGTGATCTTTCGAACGTTCGATCGCTCTCGATCGGCATCTGGATGGGATGCATCAGCGCATCGGGACGTTGCCTTGAAGGCTTTGTACGTTGAGCATCGCGAAGACGGAGAACATCATTCCGAGCGCCGGTTGGTCGTTGCGAAAACCGTACAGCGCGACCAGTGCGCTAACAACGACACTCAGGATCGTCGCTTCTTGAACTCCGTTGCTGTTTTGATATTGGCCAATTAGCCCCTGTGCGATCTGACCACCATCGAGGGGCAAAACCGGCAACAAGTTCAGCAACGCCCAAAAAATGCTCATGTAGATAGAGAAGTCGATCAGCGCCATCAGGGCCGCGTTGTTCGGTGTAAAACCGTTAGGTATCGGAAGCCAGCCGCTCAAAATCGAACCAGTCGTACCCACTGTCAACCCAAAAGCGATTGCGATCGCTGCGACCAAAAGTCCAAAGGCCATTTGAAAAACGGGACCCGCCGCCGAGATGACAACTTGATCCCAATGGCCCCTTCGATGCGGACGTCGCCAAGATCCAGCGCCATCGGTGATGGACAAGCCACCAAAATGGTAGAGCACGATATAGGACGAGATGCCATACCATCGTTTGGCCAATGAATGGCCTAATTCATGGATCAAGATCGATACAAAGCTGACCCCGATCCAGATCAAGAGCAACGCGAACATTCCTGGTGTTTCGCGCTGTTGACGGTAGTAGGCCTCGTGTAAAACGCGGGCCCAATCATACCCCCAGGCGGCCGAGATCAACCAAAATAGCCAAGTGACACGAACATGAAATCCGAGGAAGAAAAACTGCCAGTCGTACGGACTGCGGACGGGTTCGCTAAGCACAATCGGGGCCCTCAAACTTTAGCGATCGTTTTTTCTTGACTTGCCTTCGGTATAAAGCCAATACCGAAACAGAGAGCCATCAGCGCCCAAAAACTTAAGCTTTCTGGACGACGGATGTCATGAAAGTCGAGAACGTGTGGAACTCGTTCTGGCAGTTTGATCGCATCCGCCGCAGGTTCATTGACCGGCGCGTCGTCCTGATGACTAGCAGCGACACCGAGCGGCCAATTTGTTTGCAACCACCCATCGTAGTTTTCCGCGAGGATCCTTCGACGTTTCTCAAACTGATTACAAGACTCTTGCCATGCCCCGAGATTTCTCGCAATCCAAGGTGTTTGTTGGAAGCTCCAATCGCTGTTGCAGCCCCAGTCGAGAACCAGCTTGAGTCCGATCACGATCACGAGAAGATAGGCGGAGAGCTCGAATCTTGGAAAGCGATCGAGCAGTTTGA
Source organism: Pirellulaceae bacterium (assembly GCA_031426475.1). Classification (GTDB taxonomy): domain Bacteria; phylum Planctomycetota; class Planctomycetia; order Pirellulales; family Pirellulaceae; genus JAIYDQ01. The sequence continues at coordinate 1,613 of JANPLJ010000784.1, forward strand.
TGAACATCGCTGCTGCAAATCGCATCAGGATGACCCCGAGGATTCCGCCGACGACGACCACCCACAGCTTGGATGTTTTCGAGCCCGCTAAGGCCATTGCGGCAAGGATTGAATCGACTGCGAAAGCGATGTCTGTCAATTCGATGACGAGAACCGTTCGCCAGAAAGCAGCTTGGCTATGCGCCACAATATTGCAGCTCTCACCGGCTTGGGTTGTTTGAGCCGGCGTATTCCCCAATGCTTCGTAGTCGGTTTCAGTAACCATACTTGCACCAAGCGGCACGCGTTGCTCGATCTCCAGATTTTCACGATCGATATCCAGTGGACCACCCGTCGCGTAGTCGACAATCTGAGGTTGCCCTGCTTCATCGAGGACCACTTTGTTATCATCATGCTCAGCTTGTTGAAACAGCAGGTGCTTGAGGGCGATAAAGATCAGATATCCTCCACCAAGCAGTTTGGCGATGGTCCACTGCAGCAGGAAACCGGCTAAGAGTATTGCGAGAATGCGAAAGACGAACGCACCGATCAGCCCGTAAGAAAGAGCTCTCGCTCGCATCTCCTTGGGAAGTCTCTTTGCCAAAAGCCCCAATACCAACGCATTGTCGATCGATAAAAGCCCCTCCAAAAGAATCAGCAGGCCGACAACGACCAAATCCGGCCAGTCGAGCACCTGGCCAAGGATGTTGATCGCGGCCAAAGGGGGGGGCAAAAATGAAGGCATGCAAGAACCACCTGGGGGAACGATAAATGAGTGATCACATCAGCGATGGGAGCTGAGCATAAGATATCCGACCTCTGACAAGCGACGTAGTCGAAACGAAATAATTCTCGGCTGTGCGACCTTGTGGAAGGCTCAATTTGAAGCTTCGAGAGGGCGCTACCCCACTCCTGTCAACATTTTTCGATGCTGTTGGCCCGTTATCCGCCCAACCAAAGACCGCTGGCCCCTGGTTGGCTGCTGCTGGAAGTCGAGTTCCTTCGCGCCTTGATCCTGATATAGGGCGGGATAAACGCGCATCGATGCCCAAACGATCCGGCTGGTTGGTCGAGCTTCCCGTGTTGGGGCTCGGTCAGGTCCTCGATGCTGAATCCCGCTCGGCACATCCCTCCAAGAAGCGATTGAAGCGAATGAATCACTTCACGAGTGCCGGTTTCTCGAAGACGGCTCGGCGAAGCTGGCGGGGTTGCGGATAGATTCCCCTGGACGGGCAGTTCAATGACGTAACGCCCATGGGTTGGCTCTAGCGACGCTTGAAGGTTCATCGGTTGCTTATGCTGGGAGACATACAGCCCACCCGGTCGAAGAACGCGAGCGATTTCGCAGTATGTTGACCAAAGATCGTCGATGTAGCACGTGCTGACGGGATGGACGACCAAGTCGAACTCGCGGTCCATGAGCATTGGAAGCGATGTCATATTGCCCTCGATCAGTCGCACATGGAACTGGCGTTCGCGAGCCACCTGTCGATCCAATTCGAGCATCCCTGGACTGATGTCTACCACCGTTACATTCGCTCCGGCAGCTGAATAGAGCGCGCTATGGCGTCCGCCTCCCGCCGCCAAACAGAGGACGTGTTGTCCAGTGATACTCGCTCCCAACCATCCAATTTCGTCGACACACTTCAGCGGATTGCTTAAATCCTCGTCGGTAGCTGGCTTGGCCAGGGGATGCCCAATCTTTGCCATCCTGTCCCAAGCCGCACGGTTTTGTTCAGAAAGATCCATATTGCGAAACGTCAGATGGGGGGAAGATTGCTACAATTTGGCCGCAGCTTAGCCTATAATCGATCCGACGCCACCATTCCATCCTGGGATCGTTCCCGTCTCGAATCTCCAAGACCAAAAGGAAGCTCCATTGTCCAGTGTATCGACGATTCGCTTGCCGTTCGATAATGCCTCGCGATGAGTCAACGATCTCATGATTCGAAAAAACCTTCGCCGGGGCGTCTCGTTGAACTAACCGCATTGCTAGACTCGATCGAAGGGGCCGCTCGCGAGCTTGGGGACTTCACGGAGGTCGCGTCGGAATCGATGCCGGTCAAGTTCCAGCAACTGTTGGCTCATAACGAACACATGACCGTCGCGATCGAAAGCTTCCATCGCTGTCCGGTTTCCGTCCAGGTCCTTCAGTCGCGAACGGCAGACTCGACCTATATCCGCGAGATCTTGCTTCGCCGAACGACAGATCAGCAGGTCGTTCAATACGGAATCGTACGACTTCAGCTGGGCGCGCTAAGCGAAGCTCCTCGACAGGCAATCCTCTCCGAGAAAATACCGCTAGGACGCGTTCTCATCGAACACAATGTTCTGCGCGAGGTAGAGTTGGTCGATCTCTGGCGAATCGTTGTCGGTCACAAATTGTCGAAATTGCTTCAAGTCGAGATCGGCTCGATCACCTACGGCCGAACCGCCATGATCTACTTCAGCGATCAACCGGCTCTTGAGCTGCTTGAGATCGTGGTGTGAAGGGTCTACAAAACCCTTCACGAACCATAAAAACACTATCATGTCTCTTATTCAAAACTCTGTGCTTTCTCCCGAAGTATTTCTGAATGCGCAATAAACTATCGGTTCAAACCGCTCTACTTGGTTCGATTATTCTTCAGCTTCGTAGTCAACGAGCTAATTCGCGAAGTACGCTTTCTAAAGTCACGGGATTGTCGCCG
>JANPLJ010000785.1:0-2595 GCA_031426475.1 Pirellulaceae bacterium
TTTTAAAACACGTCCTTTTGCGGCCTTAACGCAAATTTTATGACACTTCTCGCTGATCGCCGGTACTTCGCACGATAGAAATCAAGAATCGATAGCATTTTCGTACTCGTACTCAGCTCCCGGCGGTACTCGTACTCGTACTCGAAGATGAAGCTCGATCGAGTACGATTACGAGTACCGTTTCACTGAGTACGAGTACGATTTTGGTGCGATCGATACCGGCGATCAGCGAGAAGCCGCAATTTTATAAATGAATCAAGCCACAGATTCTGCGTGAGAACCAAACTTCAAACAGCCCGGGCCAATCGCCACGATCACATCGCCACTCGTTTCTTCCGTGACGGCAACTTCGATGTCGAGGAACTTCTTTACGACATCAATATGCGTCGTGCTGTGCATGGAAAGATGCACCGTTCGAAAAACGCTCTTTTGTCCTTGAGCAGCGGCGAGCGCCATCGGCAAGATAAGCTGGTCGGCCAGATACTCTCCCACGGGGACAGCGCATTTCATATACGATCGAGCGGCTTTCAAAGCCTGCTTCGCAACTCGTTCTGCAGGAACACGCGGGTTTCCTATCGAGATGATCACTTCGGTCACATTCTTCGATGCAAGCTCGATCATCACTACGTTGCCTGGCCCAACCGGTCGATCCACTTCGACAATATGAAAGCAATCGGAAGGCCAATTCGAAAGTCGCTCAATCAACTTGCATTCCCGCTCGGCGATTTCACGTGGCAAGTTCGAAACGATCGCTGTTACCTTGGGCGTTGGAATACTGCCAAGCTCCAATAGCTCGATTCCCCGCAACTGCTGTCGGGGTTCGATCGACAACTGTATGCGACCACCGCCAGCCGGAAAGAATCCATATGACTCCAACGAAGCATCGACCTGAGGTCCGATCTTTTCAAGCTGTGGCAAATAGGTTTTCGCGAGAAAGTCGAATGGTGGGCACCATGGATTGTGCGTACCACCTTCCAGCACGACCTTCGACGAGCTACCAGCGGACGTGAGCGCCGGCAAGATCGTTTGGGCAACCAACGAAGTGCTACCGGCGGTACCAATTGGAAAATGATATTCACCAGGCCGGATTTTTTGTGGTTCGAACGTCAATTGGCTCGATCCCAAATCAGCCCCCGTTACGTTTGCATTACAGATCGTTGCGACGGCATGGACCGCTGTCAGGTGCTGGCGTTTCAACCCAGGCTGTTTGCGACCGGCACGAATATGGGTTATCTGCACAGGCGTCCCTGTCAAAGCTGCCAAAGCCAACGATGAACGAATAATCTGTCCGCCACCCTCACCATGCGAGCCATCAATTTCAATCACGTTGGGACAGCTCCCGAGTGCGAACACACAGCAGCCGCGGTCGAACAGGCTTTGAGCAAGTTCTGCTCGTACGAATCACCACGCAGCAACCCGAGCAAGAACGCTGCCGTAAACGAGTCGCCAGCACCGACTGTGTCTTGCACCATGGTTGGAATCCCAGGCTGTTTGATGATGCCGTCATGGGTCGCCAGAACCGCTCCCTTCGCACCGCGCGTCATGACGACGAGGTCGAGACGTTGTGTGTCCATGAGCTGCTGAAGCATAGCGTAAGGCGAGTCGCGCCGTTCGATACTACACGCCTCGCAAACTTCGCTTAGTTCTTCGTCGCTCAGTTTCAAAATGCTCGCGAGTTGAATCGACTCACGGATCATCCCACTGCCAAAGAACGGCGGACGCAGGTTGATATCTACGACTCGCGGTATACCGATCTCGCGCGCAGTTTCGATGCACCGGCGAATCGTGTTCCGCGACACTGCCGAGCGCTGACCAAGAGTACCGAAATAAACGGCGTCGGATGAGGTGACTCGCGACTCCAAGTCGCCAGTCCACTCGATCCGATCCCACGCCGAGTCTTCATGAATCGTGAACGTCGGCTTGCCAGCTCCATCGAGTTCGACGCCGACCGTGCCCGTTCGAGCGCCGGGTATGACTTGCAACAGACTAACGTCGACACTGTACCTCCGAAGGATCTTCATCGCTTCGCGTCCATACTGGTCGTCGCCTACCGCGCTCACCATTGACACCTTCGCTCCAAGAATCGCGGCATGACAGGCGAAGTTGGCGGGGGCTCCGCCGAAACGCTCCGCCTCAGGAAAGAGATCCCACAACACTTCGCCCAAGCTCAAAATGGCATGCTCGGTACTGTCACGCGGAGACTGCTGCGAATCGCTCATCGACGGCCTGTCGTATTTGGAAACACCGATTGAGAAAGGTTAACGTGTATGTCCGCTGGCATATCCAATTCTGATAGAAAAATAGCGTACGCCTCGATATTATAGTCATCAACGTCATCGACGTGCCTTCTGCAATGTCGTGCCGATGACGCGAATGTCGTAGACTTGCTCACCATGCCAAAAAATTTCCGAACCTGCGAAACCAAATGAACATGACTTCACCAGCATTCATTTCGATTTTAAGCCTTATAGCATTCATCCATAGCTTGTCTAGCCTTGTTTGGAGTGCCGACAATGGTCGGCCGAATATTCTTTTCATCTACGTCGAAGATCTCGGCTACTACACAAGCGAACGCGCGGCGCGAGAACCGCAGGC
>JANPLJ010000786.1:0-2799 GCA_031426475.1 Pirellulaceae bacterium
ACTTCGCCAGGTCGATGATGCCACCATTTTGAATTTGTGGAAGTCGCAAGTCGAATGGTTGCCTTTCAAGCCACTCAACTCGAATACGAACTTACCCTTGTCAACCGCGAAGGCTCGCCAAAGACCTTGGCGAGGGGGGCAGTCGACCGGCCGGCTTGGACGTCAATCGCACCAAGAAATCGTCCGCCACGCATGCCGATGGGTCGGCAACCGACAAGCGATTTCGAGTCGATCGTCGATAGTCCCCTGTTTGCTCGAGGAAACATCGAACAAGCTCGCGAGAAAGTGCCCCGCGGCATTCCGGCGATTCTAGGTGGCGCAGAATATCTTGTGCCACCTTCCTCCAGCGGTCGACTTGAATTGGCGAATGCTCTTGCTTCGTCAGGGAACAGTCTCACTTCTCGAGTGATCGTCAATCGTGTTTGGTATTGGATGGTTGGCCGTGGTCTCGTTGCCAGCGTCGATAACTTTGGAACAAGCGGATCACGTCCCAGTCACCCCGAGTTGCTCGATTATCTTGCTCAGCGCTTTATTCAGGAAGGTTGGTCCATTAAGAAATTGGTGCGTGAAATTGCTTTGAGTCACGTCTATCGGCTAAGCACAACGTATGATTCGCAGAATTTTGCTATAGACTCGGACAATGAATATCTTTGGCGAAGGATGCCAAGACGATTGGAAGCAGAAGAAATACGCGACGCAATTTTGTCGGCTTCAGGAAAACTGGAAAGCGAACCGCCGACCGCGTCGCTGATCGGTCGCGCCGGCGAAGGCCCGATTGGCGGTGATAGGATGATGGCCCTATCCGAGGATCAAATCGCAAAACATCATCACTATGCCCGATCGATTTATTTGCCGATAGCTAGGAATGTACAGCCTGATGTGCTGTCGGTCTTTGATTTGCCAGACGCGTCGGCTCCCGACGGTCTTCGCGAATCGACGAACGTCCCGAGTCAAGCCTTGTTCATGTTGAACAGTGATTTTGTCCGCGAGCAATCGCGATCGTTGGCCGCGCTTATCGTAAAGGCATTTCCAGGCGGCCGATCTCTCGATCGACTGGATGAGCGATTAGAGCTGGCCTTCATGCGCACGATTAACCGATTCCCTTCGCGGAGCGAACGCGAATTCGCTGTGAAGTTGCTTCAAGGAAACAGTACCCAAGTGCTCGAGTCATGGACTGGTCTTGTACAAGGACTTTTTTCAACGGCCGAATTTCGTTCTGTGGATTAACTTTATGATGTCAACACAACTTTGCCATACGGTCGAACGACTAACGACTCGACGTGATGTTCTGAAGCGCACTGCCTGTGGATTTGGATGGCTCGCTTTTTCAGATCTAGCCAGTCAAACCACGCGAACTCTCTTCGCGGCGGAGCCATTGGCTCCAAAGTCTCCGCCTCTCAAGGCTCGCGCGAAGCGTATTATCTTTCTCTGCATGCGGGGAGCTCCATCGCATATCGATTTATTGGATTACAAACCCAAGCTTGTTGAAGACACAGGTAAACCGGGACAACGTCCGGGTTCCGAATTACTTGGCTCGAAATGGCGATTTTCGCAACATGGAGAGAGTGGTCTTTGGATTTCAGAGCTGATGCCAAAGATCGCCACACATGCCGACAAACTTTGCATGATCCATTCGATGCAGACCGATTTACCGGCGCATCCCCAAGCCTTTATTAAGCTTCATACTGGCACTTCACAATTCATCCGTCCATCGCTCGGAGCATGGACTTTGTACGGCCTGGGAACCGAGAACCAGAATCTTCCTGGTTTCGTCAGCATTACGCCATCGAGCGGTTTTGGCGGCACCACGAATTATGGTAGCTCGTTCTTGCCGGCGATTTATCAGGGGACTCGAATTGGCCAAGATAATCGTTCGATGAAGAACGCAACCGTCGCCAACCTTAACGGTCCGACAGAGCGATCCGAGCAGCGTAGCCAACTTGACTTTATCCAATCGATGAATCGCGAAAAATTGCGACGAGAAGAGTTTCATCCTGAGGTCGAAGGAACTATCGAATCCTATGAGTTGGCGTTCCGTATGCAGGCTGAAATGCCACGTGTAATGGACCTAAGCCTGGAGACTAAGTCGACTCAACACAATTACGGTCTCGGTGATGGCCAAACAGACGAAATGGGACGTAAGTGTTTGCTGGCACGTCGTTTGGTGGAAGCGGGGGTTCGGTTCGTTGAGATCACGCACGGCAACTGGGATCACCATTTCAATTTGAACACCAATCTCGATAAGAGTTGTCGCGAAGTCGATCAACCGATCGCCGCCTTGCTAGCCGATTTGGCTAGCCGCGACATGCTGAAAGATACGCTTGTCCTTTGGAGTGGTGAGTTCGGACGAACACCGTATGCGGAAGGACAAGAAGGACGCGATCACAACACGAAAGCTTTTACTTTGTGGATGGCGGGAGGTGGCATTCGAGGTGGCATGACTTTTGGTCGTAGCGATGATTATGGCTACGAAGCGATCGAGAATCCTGTTCAGATTGCCGATCTTCACGCGACATTGCTGGCCGCTCTGGGGTTGGATCACGAAAAGCTAACCTTCCGTCACGCTGGTCGCGATTTCCGACTCACCGACACACGCGGCAATGTGATCGACGAAATATTCTCAAGCTAGCAACGAATTCTCTTCATAAGAGCGAGGAATCGCACTGCAGATTGTCACGACATTCCGGACAAACATGCGCGAGTACTCGCCACTTTCGGTCGCCAACTTTGGGCATGCAAAATGTCGCGTAGCTTTGGCCGTCTGTTTGCGCCAGGTAGGGATTATCAAAAGCATTGCTC
>JANPLJ010000787.1:0-6069 GCA_031426475.1 Pirellulaceae bacterium
AGAAGAAGAAAAAAGGCCATCCGTCCGAACCTCATGCGTCCGAGGACGGAATGAACATTCCAGACTCAACGGGTCGCTCTGCGTCGCCAAGTGGTGACGATGGACCGGAGACCATTCATGAGCTCCGCGAGCTTTTGCCGCCCGAGCTAGCAAATCTCGATGACGATGCGCTTCACAACCTTCTCAACTATTTCCAGTCGCAAACGGATGACGATGCGATTTCGGATGATGACATCGACGTCCTGGATATTGAAGAAGATGACGACATGGATGTCGAATCATTTGATGGAATTGCTCAGGAAACGCTTGCGGTGACCCCGCCGGGATTTTTCGAAGCGCTCGACGCCATTGAAGATCTCAGCGAGATCGAGGACCCTCACGAGTGTACTGCAAGACTTTTCGAGATCCTTGAATTATGTCCGCAGTGCGGTGACGCGTGGCTCACATTGGCCGTTTACGAGCCTTCCAACGAACGCGCGAAAGAGTATCTCCACCGGGCCTTGAAGGTATCCGAGTGGATGCTCGAAGCAGCTGACGCAAAACCTAACATCGAAGACGCAATGTTGAACTCGTATGTCTTAACGGGTTTAGACGTTTGTAGTGAGCTATGGAAACGCGGAATGCGAACCGATGCTCTCGAAGTCCATTCGGAATTGTTGGAAATTTCGAATGACGATACCGGCGGACAGCGGCTCATCTATGCGTTCCGATTGCTCGAACAGGGATGGTTTGACGAACTGGAGGAACAACTGCCGCTTTTAGATCAAGGTGAAGCTCAATCCGAAGCTGGATTCTCTTTGCTTCAAGCGCTCTATTTCTATGCCAAGGACAAGGATATTCCATCAGCCCAAAAGGCACTGACAGAGTCCCATACGATGAATCCGCAGATTGCGGATTTCTTGCTAGGCGATCGCGATTGGGAAGGTGGCGACGAAAGTGAAGAGTTGGTTCATCCAGAGGAAGAGGAAGCGCAATGGGTCGCATACGTTTCGATCGCGGCAACTCGATCGGTCGAAGGCTTTCTGCGTTGGATGCGAGATACGTTGAACTACTCTCCAGAACCCCTCATTACCCCGCCGAAAGTGAATCAACAGCAGATTAAGCTTCTCAAGCAGATTGAACAAGGAACGGATGATTGGATCCTTGGTTCCAAAACGATGGATGGTGAAACGTACTATACCGCAATCTACGTCAACGAAACCGAACAGGTTGTTGGGATTGTGACCGACGAGTCACGGCCGAGCCCCAAACGATTGTGGGAGATCGTTACCGATTGCATGACGAGCCCCGATTTCGGACAACCGTTGCGACCTGCCAGACTGTTTGTCGAGCGCCCCAGTTTGGCAGCAAACTGGAAAAAGCGATGCGAATCGCTCGATATCGAATGCCTCTGCGAAACCGAACATTCGGTCCCGAACGAGCTTTTCGAAGGCTTGCACGAGACCATCCTGAAGGTGGAGAGTCAAGTGACGGTCAGCGAAGAAACGATTGCACAAGCTCTTGAACTGCCGCGAAGCGAAGAGATTTGGCACGTCGGCGTTTTTCATCCGCCCATTTGGATCACGGATGCGGCAACTCCTCGCAAGTCGTGTGTGGCGCTGGTTATCGACGAGGAATCGGAACTCATACGAATTCATGACCTGACGGATGAGAAACCGACTAAGGACTTTTTGGCGCAAACGGTGCTCAAAGCGATGCTCTATCCTTTGTCGCCTGAACTGGAACCGTGCTTACCTGCCGAAATCAAAGTGCATCCGGCAAGCAATCCCGATTCGCTCGAAGAGCTTGCCGCAGCGCTCGATATCGAAGTATCGACCGCGGAAGGATATCCTTTGTTGACCGATGCGATGGAAAGTCTAATCCAGCATTGTAGCGATGCGTCGCTGCGAGATAGTTTGCGAGATAGCGCCGAGATGGACGATCGCGAATTGACCAAGATTTATCAGAATATCGCTCGCTTCTATCGAGCCTCGTTGTGGCGAAGTATTCCCGGCGATCAAATGCTACAAATCAGTAGTCAGGATGAGGAGATCGGTACATTCTACGCAGTCATTATGGGGCAGATGAGCCAACATCGCGGGATCGTAATCTGCGAGGATCGAAAGCCGATCGAAGATATTGTTACCGGTCGCACAACGTCGCCGGACAGCGAGGTCACCGTGCTAAATTATTGTGAAGCTCACGAGATCGCTCCGATCGATTTGTGGCTGATTGAGCAACTGAATCTGGATGTTGCAGGAGAAGACGCATTTCCATTGTTGCAAAGATCGATCTCAGAACAGCGATTTCGGCGGCCGACTCGCAGCGAATTGCTCGACATCGATATCGCCATTCGTTGCTTACCCGCGTTCGCTGAACAGCCCGTTAACGAGAAAGCGGTTTCACAAACCGTTTCGACGTTCCAAGGGCCGGTAGTTGTTTCGCTCATGTGGACAGTCCCTTCATGAACGAAGTCGACCGGAATAGCCAGACCGAATTCGTAATCGAAGCTCGATCGCTTTCGAAGTCGTACCGTACAGGCTTGATTCGACGTCACGACCATCATGCTCTCAAGAACGTCGATTTAACGGTGCAACGCGGCGAAGTCTTTGGCCTGCTCGGTCCCAACGGGGCAGGCAAAACAACACTGATCAAGGTGTTGCTCGGAATCGTACACCCGACGAGTGGCGAAGCTCGTGTGCTTTCCGAAAACGCCGGCAGCCAACACGCTCGTCAACGAATCGGCTACCTTCCCGAGAATCTGGTTTTCCCTCGACATCACACTGGCGAAGGTGCACTCTATTTTTACGGGCGACTCAGTGGACTCAGTGAAACAGCGATTCGGAATCAAATTCCACCACTCATTGAACTCGTCGGCTTGGCCGGCCGTCACCGCGAACCCGTTCGAAAGTACTCCAAGGGGATGCGGCAGCGACTGGGACTGGCCCAAGCGATGCTTCACGACCCAGAAATTCTCATTCTCGATGAACCGACCGACGGTCTCGATCCGCTCGGTCGCTCTCAGATTCGCGAACTGATCGAGCGTCTCAAGCAGCGCGGGAAATCCGTTTTTTTGAATAGCCACATTTTGCAAGAAGTGGAATTGGTCTGCGATCGCGTAGCGATCATGGCTCGAGGCCAAGTCCGTGCGATTGGGAGTATCGAAGAACTAATCGATCGCCATTCACCCGCCAAAGGCATCGATGTCTGGATCGATGTTGCGGGCGATGAAGAAACGTGTCGAAAACTATTTGTCGGGCCGGAGATTCTATCGGTTGAAAAGCTTGTGAATCGCAATTACGCGACGGAACTCTTGGATGAGTTGGTAACGCATTCGAAAGACAACATCGCCGAAACTCGATATCGAGTGCGATTGAGTGTCGATCAACAATCGAAAAGCGATGAATGGGTCGATCATGTACGGCGCGCCGGACTGAGCTTGCTGAGTCTCCAACGCCAGAAACTTCGACTGGAAGATATTTTCGTACAGTTGGTGGAGAAACTCGACAAACAGGAGCCTGAAGCGTAAGCGAAGGACTGATGAGACCCTACCTTGCAATCATCTACGATTCGTTCATCGATGCAGCGCAATCGCGTGTGCTGTGGGTGCTCCTAGCAGCCTGGACAGTTGTCTTGGCTGCCATCGCTCCGTTTGGCATCATCCAAGGTACAACGCTGGATATTCAGCCCGATCAGATTCTCGCTCGCCAACAGCTGATCGATGAACTGACGGCGGCTTCGCAAGGCAATGGATCTGCTGCACAGCGCGCTATTTGGGAAGTAATGGAACCTAGCTTTCAACAGCAGATTATCGATCGCAAGAAGAATCAACGCGGCGGTCGGTTGCCGATGGGACAGCTGGCCAGTGGGCTCAGCAGCGTGTTGAGCAACGCTGAACTATATTCTGAAAATGCATGGCCAACCGCAGCCAAACGCAAGGAATTCGAGGGTATGCTCGACAAGCCTGGATCATCGCTCAGCGAGCAACAATTGCAACGAAGAAATCGTCGACTGGTCGAGCTCGCGTTCCCTGGCGTCATTCGCTCGGGCGATGGCAATGCGATTTGGATTGGCTACGCGGGCATCAAAGTCAGCGACTCGTTGCCCGTTTCGCGAAAGCAGATCCAACCCTTCTTCGAAGGTGCCGTATTGATGGTCATCTTGAAGATCGGCTTGGGCATTATTGGCGTCTTTATCGGAATCATCGTGACCAGTTCGATGATCCCTGAGCTCTTTCAGGTCGGTTCGATGCACCTTCTACTTAGCAAACCCATCTCCCGCACTTGGTTGTTGGTATCGAAGTTTATCGGCGGCACAGCCTTTGTCGCGATGAATGTAAGCTACTTATTAATCGGCTTCTTCATTTTGGTCGGATTGCGATTGGAAATCTGGAACACCGGTATTCTTTGGTGCATTCCGATCTTCGTCTTCGTCTTCATGATCTACTACAGCGTCTCCGTCGTCGCGGGATTGATCTGGAAGAACGCGATCATTTCCATTGCGATCGTCGGCTTATTCTGGGCGTTCTGTACGGTGATCGGCATCACTCACGGAGTCATGCAAACGATTGTCGCGGTCTTGCCCGAGATTATTCGAATTGAAAAATTCGGTGATACCTTGGTATCGGTAACGAATCGTGGAACGCTGCAGATGTGGGATGCCAGCGATCAGAAATGGAAAGTCGCTTTCGGAGAAGTCGTCGGCGAAGAGTCGATCCTCGGGCCGTTTTGGATCGACTCAGAGAAATCGCTCTATCTCGGACGCCCGATCCGAATACCGTTCGGCGGTTTGCAAAGCGACGGAATTCGCTTGCAAACAGCCAAGTTGCCAGAGTTGGATCCGAACTCGCCTTCCCCGTTGGACGAAACACCGTTGTGGAGCGACAAGCGAATCGATTCGGGGCCCGAATTCCCGCCTCGGACTCGTCGAGCAATCGCTTGGGAAGGCTCGATTGTCGCTCTAACCGAGCGAGGACTGTACGTTCTGGATATCGAAGCCGCGAAAGCGACCGATTCGAAGAAATCTTTCTCCATCATGGACTTATCTTTCCTGGGCGGAAAGAGCGACGAAGCTTACAAGAGAATGACGCCTGAGGATTGGCAGCCGCAGTCTCCCATGGACATCTGTTATGTCGCCAAAGAGCGTTTCTTCGTCGTCTACTCGCAAGGCACGCTGACTCGATTGGACGCGACGAGTGACGACCGTCGATTTCAGATCGGACCATCCATCGATCTTGGATTGCCCGAGGGCTCGCTCGCGCTGGTGGCTTGCAATGGCAAGGTATGTTTGATCGCGACCAACAAGCAAGGGCTGTGGCAAGTTGATTGCAAGACTTGGGGACCTGCGACTCGTATCGATTCGGTTCAAGACTTTGTTCCCCGCAGTCTGGTGCATTCACCGAGCGATGGCTCGTTCGCGCTGTTGGGTCGTGAAGGCGAATTGTGGCGTATATCAGAGGATGCTCAAGACGCGAAAAAGCTCGAAACGCGGCTACAAGGGAAATGTTCCGCGGTGATGATCGATGGAGCCGGCAGATGGTGGATTGCACACCATGTCAACCAAGTTTCCTGTTGGGATCCGAGTCAACAAAAATCGGTACGCGAGATCATCCCGACCTGGAGTGTCGTGGAGCGCATTTACAACTGGCTTGTTCAACCGTTGTACTGGGTCAATCCGAAGCCGGCTGCCGTCGATACGGCGATCCAGCGAAGCTTGACGCGCGATGATCCTATGTCGCTTGGTCGCGAAACCACCGAATTGCAAATCATGCGTGGTGCCCGCGATAGTCTTTGGCAACCGATCTGGAGCAACGCCATCTTCATCCTGTTCATGCGCAACACGCGCAGCCGCGAACGGCAACAATGGTTGCAAGCCGCGCAGGCCGATCTGTGCGCCGCCGCAACGCAGGCAGGTGCAACCGATAACGCGCTGATGCTCGTCGTCGGTTACACTGACTCGGTCGGCGATTATGACTACAACCAGACGCTCAGCGAAAAGCGCGCGTCAAAGGTCGTCAACCATTTGCAGCAGGCCTGTGGCTGGAAACCCTATCGTATGCTGACCCCGACCGGAATGGCCGAGGCCGATCCG
>JANPLJ010000788.1:0-3466 GCA_031426475.1 Pirellulaceae bacterium
TGGCTATCGTCAAAGTCTGCCGCTTTGGTTCACGTACTTGGGGTCTCGAATCGCCCATCAAATTTTCTTTTCAACAATTGGAAGTACACAGCGGACCGATACAAGCATTCCTCGGTTGAACGCCCACAACGCATGGTAGACTCATTATATCATGCCATGCGAGAAATCCGCTACGGTCAGAAAGCCCGTCGACTTCTTGACAAAGCCTAGCGCTGGTTTGTTAAAAACTCGATATTGCGTCGATTTTAGTTTCGCGCAATTACTCATCCCGAAGGGATACTAAGATATTAGCCGGCGGTTGAGCGAAGCGACACCATGGTTGAGCGAAGCGACACCACCGGAAACAATGGGCGAAGGGGGTTCCGATCCTGAAAGGATCGAAGAAATCTGCGATCCTTTCAGGATCGGAAAACCTGGCATGTATTCCTTCCGGTGGTATCGCTTACGCTCAACCACCGGCTAATTTCTGATATCCCTTTGGGATGTTTCCGCATGCCTTGCAAAACGTCGAAAGTCTTAACGACTTGCGCTACGGGTCAACCCTAATTTTAAGTTGGACAGAGCACTAGATAGAGATATGTCCAGATTAGACGTGTGGCGGGCAATTAGTAGAGGCACTTTGAAGCGAAAACATCATCGACAGACTTGGCAAGTTGCGATGAAATGCTTTTCTTCGGAGATGGGACCGAAGAAGTATCCGGCACGATCCAATCTCTTGTCGCCAGAATCGGTTGAAGCGTTGTCAACGAGCTCGATGGCACCGCGTTCGTCAATCGTGCCTGTTCTTCGGGCTTGAGCCGCGAGGAAGGCGTCACGACGCTTGGGCTAATTCCGGCGATGGTCGACGCAGCTGTTTCCAGAAGCGGAAGGCTTGCGACGTTTTGATTTAATACCGTCGGTGCCATGGCGAGCTGAAAACTGGCAGGAGCCGTAAAGAAGCGAATGATACTGGAAAGCTGATTTTGGCGGACAATGGAAGTGTCGGATGCGTTCACGCGTCCGTCTTTGTTAATGTCGTGGATACTCGTTACGCCAACTGAATTCGCGCTAATCGATTGATTTTGACGTACGATCGAAGTATCGGTCGCGTTGGTTCGTATCGTCGTCGGTGAACCGACGTTCCCCGCATCCATATCGCCGACCGCATTACCGAAATACGAAACGTCGTTTGTCAGCAATCCAGTGTTCGCGTTCGCAAGAATGGTAACTCGCAACCAAGTGTTGCGGATCGCGTTGTCGGCAAACTCGATTTTTATACGGTTCGATCCACTCGGTCCCACGCCCGGCAGTACCGTTAGCGTAGGAATTGCCGTCGTTGCTTCGAATCCCAAGGTATTGATTCCGTCCCAGGTCGCGAACTGAAAGTCCGCTGCGGTCGGTATACTAACAAAATCAGCGACGTCAATAATGAGTCCGTTCAGACCTTTGGAGTAATTGGAATAGTTCGCAAAAGAAGCCAGTTGCCCAGGGAGAAGCAATGATTTGGTGGAATCGATTGAGTTCACTGGGTTGCCAATGCCATCTCCAAAAACAGTGCTCAAAGATCGGTTGTAAAAAACTTGGCGATTTACAACACTGGGAGTGACGGGGGCGATAAATATGATCGTGGTCGTTAGCGTATTGCTCAGGTTGTTCAAAGTGCTACCGTCGTTTCCTTGAACTGTCAGTGTTGCGGTAGTACCCGTCGACGGAGCTGTGAAGGCTAGTGTTGCTAGAGCTGCGTTGAGTTGGCTGATATGTCCGCTGAGCGTCATTGTCGGGCTATTGTTGGCGCCGGACGAAATAGTCGCCCCACTGGCCAATGCTCCACTGAGATTGACGTTCAACGTGCCCGCTGAAGCCGAGACGGTAACGCTTTCAGTAGTCGCTGCGTCGACGTCGAAAACCGAAATCTTATTGCCAGCTGTAAAATTGAAGACGGCGTTGTTCGCTACGGAAGCCGCATTCGGACCGCTTACAACGGGCGCCGTATTGGTCGCGATGTCGAAGAGCACGGTTACCGCTCCATCGCCAGCCGTCGTGGTAACTCTTCCAGAATTCACCGTGCCGTAGTACTGACGGCCAAGAATATAGGGAAAGGCTGGTGTACCGTTGGCTTCGATCGTAACAAAGTAGGCGTAGACTCCCCCGGGAAACTCGGGGGTAACGGTGAAACGACCATTGTATTGATCCAGGCCACCCAAGCCTGGCACGAATTCGAAGTCTTCACCATATCTACCGATCGGATTCGTCGCGCTGACTGACGGGCCATACTGGTTCGTTGCTAACGGATAGACGCTGTCAGGCGATACGTTGGCGCTAAAGCTAATCTGCGCCGCCCAGCCAGGCAATGAAATGCGTTCAGTGATGCTGCGTCCGCGGAAACTGGAACGCACCCTCTCGATCGGACTATTGGCATCCGCCGGATTGGAATAACCATACGGACCGTAGAGCGGATGGCCGTCAAACGTCCACCCAAGAATTGGCGAGTGGTGAAGGTCGGTTGTGTGCTCGACGTAGGTTTTGTCGGGGCCCTGGCCATGATCCAGGAATGCTTCAGGATCGCGAGGAAAGAAGTTGGTCGTACCGACGTAGTCGATGTTGTCGTTGAGTTGAGCGCGCAAGGCTGTTGGATTCACGTGATAGTGATACTGCCCATTGCCTGGTTGATGGGCGTTTGCATGATCGAACGTCGCCGCCTCAGCAAATTGCCCTTGTCGATTCCAAAGACGATCTCCCGCTGCCATTGCGGCGTCTCGGCCGAGAGAGTTGCTATAGGAAAATGCGTCTCCATTGTTGTAGATCGCGACGCCGTTCGCGGCAATTCCAATGGCGCCACCAGTTGTCAACGCGTGCGTTGTCGATGGATACGCGCCCTCTCGAATCCGGAAAAGCGCATTCTGATTGGCTGGGAAGTTCATGAACACTTGCCCATTCGGGTTGAACCAAGGCCCCATCACATAACTGGCAAAATCTGCTGTGTTGATATAAACGTAGTTCGTCGAATAGCTTACCTTTAGGACGTCCCCCAAGGTGGGTGTTGTATTTCCGCCGCTATACGTAACACCGACTGGCACATTGGTCGGCCAAGTAGTGCTCGGACCCGCCGCGACGTTGTACCCGCTGATCGCCTGAGCATTTTCGCCTTGTCCGGCTAGAAACCAAGAATTCAGCAACGCGTTCGAAACGGCCAGCAAACATCGTGCTTCGAGGACTTCGAATCGCAATTGCCTTCCCGTAGCCAGTCGCGCCCGGGCCCGTCTATCACGATTCCACTTGGTTTGAACCGAACTTTTCATTGTGAATTTCCTTGTTTTGCTGCTTGCAATCCAATTTCTTGCCGACTCGATTGCGAGTATTCTACCGAGCCAACCTTAAGCCAACCTTAAGATTGAGCATCGTCCGGCCCCAAGAATCGCTGGCTCCATGATTCCTAGTGCTTTGTCAATTGGATAACCGAGTATGCTGTTGTCCTCCGACAACAAGA
>JANPLJ010000789.1:0-2652 GCA_031426475.1 Pirellulaceae bacterium
CCGTCGTGGACGTTCGGGTAGACGGTGTTAACGCGTTCGATCGATTTTCCTTGCTTGGCATCGATGATGGCGTCGAATGTTGCCGCATAGATATTCGCGAAAGCTTCGAAGAAAGCTTCCGGGTGACCGGCTGGCAGTCGACAAGCGCCCTTACCTGAAGCGTTCATAAACGATGCGTTCGGATCTCGAGTGTAAATTCGATGAGGCTGACCGTTAGCGCGGACCATCATGGAATTCGGTTCCTCCTGGCGCCATGAAAGGGCACCTTTCGTGCCGTCGACTTCGATCCACAGATCGTTCTCGCGGCCGTGGCTGATTTGGCTTGCCGTGACAGTACCGAGGCCGCCGTTTTGGAATTTCACGATCGCGGTGCCGTAGTCATCCAGACGCCGTCCCGGTTCGAACGTCTTGAGGTGGCACGAAATTTGATCGGGGAGTAAGCCCGTCATGTACCGACCAAGGTTGTATGCGTGCGTCGCGATATCGCCGAAGCAGCCTGCGGCTCCGCTCTTAGTCGGATCGGTTCTCCACGCGGCCTGTTTCTGATCCGAGCTTTCCAAACGCGTCCGGAGCCATCCTTGAATATAGAATGCGCGAACCGCTTGGATTTCGCCCAACTCGCCATTCATGATCATCTCGCGAGCTTGTCGGACCAACGGATAGCCGGTGTAGTTGTGGGTCAAGGCAAAGACCGATTTGGATGAGTCAGCGATGGTCGCTAGTTGTTCGGCCTGGGCCAAGTCAAACGTCATCGGTTTATCGCATACGACGTGAAAACCAGCTTCCAGAGCCGCTTTGGCGACCTCGAAGTGCGCATGATTGGGCGTGGTTACGCTGACAAAATCGATTCGCTCGCCTTCGGGGAGCTTGGCTTCTTTCTCCAGCATTTCTTGATAGGAGCCGTAGGCTCGCGCCGGAGCGACATCGTAGTCGGGCGCAGAGGCTTTCGATCGGGCTGGATCACTGCTAAAGGCGCCGGCAGCGACCGTCGCGCGATTGTCAAGACAGGCGGCAATCGAGTGGACTCGACCGATGAAGCTGCCAGACCCGCCGCCGACTAAACCCATCTTCAGTTTTCGATTGAGCGGTCCATTGGTCATGAGAGGTATTCCCCAAGTGTTGAAAAGTAGCGAAATTGAAAGCGACAATTTTTACCATAGCTAGCCACGAGATGGGTAGTCTATGGTAAAAAGAACGTCTTGCGAGTCGGAGTGTGTTCTCGAATCGCTGGATCCGTGATTAGAAACCTTCATTTGGATTTATGGCATATCATGAAAACGTGGCGGTATCGTTTGGAGAGTTGTAAGCAACTCATGTCAAGTCGATCGTTCGTCTTTCTCGCTGGTTTTTCGGCCAGCAGCTTGCTTGTGGCTGTGGCAGCCATCGCTTATCTGATGGGGGTGAATTCGCGAGGCCCTTCTAATTTGTCGGAAGCGGTCCTTCACGCAACCGCAACTCACGGTTCGACGAACGTGGCTGTTGCGACGGGACCGGTCAGCGAGGATGCGGAAGGGATTTTCATTCTTGACTACCTTACCGGCAATCTCCAATGCTGGGTTTTCTATCCGAGACTTCAACGCTTTGGCGGCAAGTTTGAAACCAACATTACGGCTAAATTGCCCGGAACGAAAAATGCCGAGTACTTGCTGGTGACGGGGAGTTCTAATGTGACTCAAGCGACCGGCCAGGCGAGGCCGGCGGGTTGTGTCGTTTACGTTGTAGACACTAAATCGGGCCTATTCGCTGCCTATTCGCTGCCTTGGAATAGACAGGCGGAAATGTCTGGCGAACCGCAAAAAGGGGTCATTGCGTTTTTAGACGGTGGTCAGTATCGGCTTGCCGCCGGTGGCAGTTCGACCAAGAAGATTCCGGTGCCAACCAAAGAGCCAGAGAAAGCGAAAACGGCGCCTAAGTAGCAGGCAGCCTGCGTAGATCAACGATTCCTTCACAGGTTGGAAGCCTGTGCCACATTCCTCCGAAATTGCTCACCAACGATTGGTTCAGACAGTAAATGGCCTTGCAAGAATGGATTAGCGGACGAGTCTTTCGATTCGTTCATGGCAACAACCTGGTTTACAATACCTGTTGGGAAGATCCGCGTTTGGATCGCCAGGCGCTGGAGCTGAAACCAACCGATAGCGTGTTGGTGATCACATCGGCTGGCTGTAACGCGATCGATTACGCACTTTGCAACCCGAAGGAAGTGCACGCGGTCGATATGAACCCTCGGCAAAACGCCTTGCTTCAATTGAAGCTTTCAGCGGCCAAGAACCTTGAATACGAAGACTACTTCCAGATGTTTGGGCGCGGCTATCTGCCCAATGCTGAAACCATCTACTCAGGCAAGTTGCGCAACGATCTTTCGCGATGGTCGCAAGCTTACTGGGATCGCTGGATCAAATTCTTCGAAAACGAGAATCGATCGTTCTTTTTTCGCGGAACAAGTGGCCAGTTCGCTCGGATGATCAGCGTCTATATCAATAAAGTCGCCCGGATTCGCCCTGAAGTCCAGCAGATCCTCGATTCGCCAACGCTCGAAGACCAACAGGCTCTTTACGCGCGTGTTCGAGATCGCATTTGGACGCGGACCATGAAGTTTGCCCTCAATCGCGATACGACGCTCAGCTTGCTCGGCGTCCCCAAAGCTCAGCG
>JANPLJ010000790.1:0-6034 GCA_031426475.1 Pirellulaceae bacterium
TGAAGAGTAGGCTACTTGCCGCAGTAGTCGATCGCCTGGGCGATTTCGGTCTTCAGTCGGCTTCGATCGACGATGCGATCGATATAGCCATGTTCTAGAAGGAATTCGCTGGTTTGAAAGCCTTCTGGAAGCTCGATTCGCATCGTTGCTTTGATGGTCCGTGGGCCGGCAAAACCAATCAGGGCCTTAGGTTCCGCAAACACCAGGTCGCCTAGGGCAGCAAAGCTGGCCGCCACACCACCCATCGTTGGATTGGTCAGGACACTGATGTAGAGCCCTTGGCGTTGATGGTATCGAGCGAGGGCCGCAGATACTTTCGCCATTTGCATCAGGGAAAGAATCCCTTCGTGCATCCGAGCTCCACCCCCACTGGCGCTGATGATAATCAGCGGCATGGCATGTTCCGTTGCTCGTTCGACTAGTCGTGTCAGTCGCTCGCCGACCACCGACCCCATGCTGCCCATGATAAAAGCCGAATCGGTGACTCCGATCGCCACACGCCGCGCTCGAATCATGCCGGATCCAGTCAGGACAGCATCCGAGAGTCCGGTCCGCGCTTGTTCGCCTTGAAGCCGTTCCGCATAGGCTCTTTTGTCGGAAAACGACAACGGATCGGTTGGAAGAATATGCTCATCCCACGCTTCAAACGTGCCTTCGTCCAAAACATGTGTTAGCCGTTCGCGGGCTGAAACATAAAGGTGAAAACGACATCTTGGACAGACGTTCAGCTTCGACTCGGCCTCTTTGCGATAGATCGAAGTCAGACAGCCTGGGCACTTCAGCCAAAGGCCTTCCGGGACGCCACGCTTTTTGGGCGATGTTTCTTCATTGGAAATCGTAGCGGTGGCGGGCGTATTCATGTGCATTCCCGAATCTATACCAGGGCAAGATGATTGGTCTCAATCTCAATCACTTCCCATGATCCTGAATCTTGCTCGGCTTTCCAAAGATCGCCAAGCTCTCCTGCGACGAGCAACTGTCGAACCAAGCTAGCGAGCGGATCGGGAACGACAAGAGCAAAAAGCCCATTGCTATGCTTCTTGAGCAGCTTCGAAATTGACTTTCGAACGCGAGTTTGGGCTTCGTCAATCGTTTCGCCCCCGGGCGGCGAAAACGCCTCCGGAAACTCCTGAATATGTCGATAAACTTTCGGTTGAAGTCGCTTGACCTCGTCGATCAGCTTGCCTTGCCAGAGCCCGTGATCGACGTTCAGCATGCAATCAACCACACGCACCTTTGCTGGGCATGCATCGGCAATAATCGCCGCCGTCGCCTGTGCCGATTGGCAAGGTCCTGAGTAAATCGCTGCCAGCGAAGGCTGTCCAGTCAAATGTCGTAAATGTGTCGCTATTTCACTTGCGACGCCACGAGCCTGTTTCTCACCGAATTCGCTTAACGGAAAATCAAGGCAACCCTTGATCCGTCCCTCATCGTCAAAGGCTGTTGAGCCGGGACGAACCAATACAATCCTAACCATACTAAATCATTCCGAGGTCCACTAGAATCGAAAACAGACGTTTGGATGTCTTATGTTTTCGGCACCTGCATCGCGCGATGGAGGTTTGTCATTGCCTGGCAATAGTCGTTCTCGCGAAAGATCGCGGAACCAACTACCAGCAGTTCGGCACCGGCCTGCTGACAGGAATTGACAGTGGCAGCGTTCACTCCACCGTCGACTTCCAATAAGATTTGCGAACCGAATTGCTGTCTCAACTGCGTCAAACGTTCAAGAGCATTCGGATTAAATTTTTGCCCGCCAAAGCCAGCGTCAACGCTCATCACGAGCACCAAATCGCATTCGCTCACGAACGGAAGCATCAAATCCATCGACGTCGATGGATTGATAGCTAAGCCGGCAGCAACCCCTTGCGATCGAATCGATCGAAGCAGTTCCGTCGGTTCAGGCTGGGCCTCGATGTGAAAGGTGATCATATCGGCGCCGGCGTCGATAAACGCTTGGGCATACTTGGCCGGCTCGCGGATCATCAGATGAACGTCGATCGGCATTTTGGTAAGCCTGCAGACGGCTTCGATGATCGGCATTCCATAGGTCATGTTGGGGACGAAATTCCCGTCCATCACATCCATATGGAGGGCTTTGACGCCCGCTTCTTCAAGCCTTTCGATCTCTCGTTCAAGATTTCCAAAGTCGCAAAGAAGCATCGACGGCAAGATGACGGGGCTCGCACTCCGAATCTTCTTCAAAAGCGATTGAGCGTCAGTGTTTCGAGTTTTTGTCGAGTTGGACGACATAAATGCGTAAAACGCAGGTGTGATGCACGTTGCTAGGGGCAAGCAAAACATCAACGATAGCCGCTCAAGGCATCGATAATCAAGTGCCGAATTTGCGAAAGGACACGACGACGGACGCCGAAACGAGCCAAAGCCCAGGTCCCATAAGTACTTCCGACTTGGAAAATACTTTACAGCCTCCAACGACAAGAACCACCCAAAAGAGTGGTTTGGGGTAGTTCGACTAAGGGAAATTGATTAAAACGACCCGTGGCCTTGGGGGGACGGCTTTTATCGCGACTGGGAACGTGGGCTTGGGATCCAGGATGGTGCCGAACACAATGTCGCGGAAACGAAAAAAACTTTGAAAACACCGGATCAGGTCTACCCAACATTCGAAAAACCGAGTATTTACCTAGCTCCACGACATGCGTTCGTGAATTTGTTATCGAGCATTTCGGACCGATAATCCGAATCCGATCGCTTCGGTTTGTCCTACGAAAATATTGCGTACCACTAAGGGAATTGCGAAATGGCACCCACTGACGATGAGGTCTTTACTAAAGTTCAAGCGGCGCTGGTCGATGCGCTTGGAGTCGATGACGACGAAGTTACACCTGAAGCCACGATGGTTGGCGATTTGGGTGCTGAGTCGATTGACTTCCTGGACATCGTTTTCAAGCTGGAAAAGGCTTTTGGAATCAAAGTCCCTCGTGAAGAGTTGTTTCCTGAAGACATTCTGACGAATGCTAGCTATGTCAAAGATGGCAAGATTACGGAAACCGGGATCAGCGAGCTGAAGGCTAGAATGCCTTGGGCAAATCTGAGCAAGTTCGAGGCGAACCCTCGCGTCCAGGATTTCGGCGATGTGTTGACTGTTGGCGACCTTTGCCGATACGTGCAGTCAAAGCTTCCAGCTTAACCACTTCCACTAGCTGGAAAAATTGCGAATGCGTTGGTTTTGGATAGATCGCTTTGAAGAGTTCGTGCGCGGCCGTTACGCAGTGACCTTGAAGAACGTCACGTTCGGTGAGGAGCCGCTCGACGACTATATGCCAGGCCATCCGCATTACCCGCACTCGTTGATCATCGAAGGGATGGCTCAAACGGGCGGTCTTTTGATTGCCGAGCCAGAAGGTTTTCAGAACCGAGTGGTACTGGCCAAAGTGGGTAAGGCCATATTTCATAAAATGGCTTTGCCGGGCGACCAACTGAGGTTTCGTGCCGAGATTCAAAGCGTGCAGGATGCAGGGGCAATCGTGCACGGAACAGTTACCGTCAATGGCGAACTACAAGCCGATCTTGAGCTTTGGTTCGCTTTCTTGGATGAACAGCGATTTGGGAGCGGCTCTTTGTTCCCTCCCGCGGACTTGCTCCGGGTTCTGCGTGTGCTGCGGCTGTACGATGTTGCCGTCGACGACCAAGGCAATCGCATTCAACCACCAGAACATCTGCTCGCCGCCGAAAAATTGGCCAAATAAACCAAGAGCCGGAAGCGTAAGCGACGGTTACACAACCGTATCAATAATTGGCCACCAACAGAACTGGACGCCTGTCGCACGATTGAGGTGTCGAACAAGCGCAATCTGATCTACAATGCTAGAAGCGTTTTGATAGATCTCAAGGAGCCATTTTTGATGCGACGTCGTGTGGTAGTAACCGGAGTAGGAACAATCAATCCCATGGGGCACGACCACATGACGGTGTGGTCTGGCCTGAAAGAAGGGAAAAGCGGTGTCGAGAGAATCTCGATATTTGATCCCCAAGGGTACCCAACGACGATTGCCGCCGAGGTCAAGAATTGGGATGTCAGCAAGGTCGGAGAGGATCCCGAGATTTGGAACCGTCGAGGCCGGCATACTCGTTTCGCAATCGGTGCGGCGAAACAGGCGGTTGCCCAATCGGGTTTCTTGGATAGCCATCGCGATCCAACTCGGATCGGTGTTTATATGGGGGCCGGCGAGGGGAATCAGGACTTCGTCAATTTCACGACGATGATGGCTGCGGGGCTCAAGGACGGGCATCCGTTTCAGCTCGGGAAATTTCTGTCCAAGGGGATGGAGGTCCTGGATGCGAAAGCCGAGTTAGAGCAAGAACCGAACATGCCTTCTGCGCATCTCGCCGCAATGTTTAATGCTCAGGGCCCCAATGCGAACTGCTTGACCGCATGTGCCGCGAGCAGCCAAGCGGTCGGAGAAGCGACCGAACTGATTCGGACAGGCGAAGCCGATGTGATGATCGCTGGCGGTGCCCACAGCATGATCCATCCGTTTGGACTCACTGGTTTCAGTCTGTTGACGACACTTTCAAAACGCAACGACGAGCCGCATCGCGCATCGCGGCCATTTGACCGAGCCCGCGACGGATTTGTACTGGGCGAAGGTGCGGCCATCGTTATCCTGGAAGAATTAGAAGCAGCCAAGAAGCGCGGAGCCGAGATTTTCGGCGAAGTGCTCGGTTACGGAAGCACCGCCGATGCCTATCGAATCACCGATATTCACCCTGAAGGCCGCGGTGCGATCGGCTGTATGCGACAAGCAATCGCCGACGCTAAGCTTAATTTGTCCGACGTTGGCTACGTCAATGCACATGGAACCAGCACCTCGGTCAACGACAAGACCGAAACGATGGCGTGCAAATCGGTCTTCGGCGAACTCGCATCCAAAGTCCCCATATCCAGCACCAAGAGCATGATGGGGCACTTGATCGCGGCGGCGGGTGTTACCGAAATGATTGTTTGCTTGATGGCTATTCGCGAAGGCATCTTGCCACCGACGATCAACCTTGAGAATCCAGATCCAGACTGCGATTTGGACTATATTCCAAACGTCGCCCGCAAATCCAAGATCAAAGCCGCGTTGAACAACAGCTTTGGTTTCGGCGGCCAAAACGTGACACTCGCACTCGGTGCCTATCAGCCGTAGCACTATGTCAATCGCTCCACTCACCGATCGCGTCTTAGAAGCTTTTCTCGATGATCTGCTGCCTGAATCGCAAATGGTCGAGATCGAGCGACGTCTACGCGCGGACGCTGAGCTCAATCGTCGATTGACTTCGATCATCGAGAATCGCGATCACGGAGTCCATTCGATTGGCGAGATCTGGCGACGGCATCGACTGAGCTGTCCGTCGCGAGAAGAGCTAGGAAGCTATCTATTGAACGCCTTGATGGATGAACAAGTCAAGTATATCGAATTCCATCTTCAGCAAACCGGTTGCCGTTTCTGCCAATCAAACCTCGACGACCTGCGTCGACACCAGACCAATGCTCCACAAGAGATAGCCAGTCGACGACAAAAGTATTTTCAAAGCAGCGTCGGCCGTTTGCCGAAGTAGTGGGCCCAAAAAACTAGGTTTCGTCCAACGGAAAGGCAATGCTGCGATGGGGTCTGTCGTAACGTACTGGAGCGGCTGCTCGAAAATCCGTTCCGACCAATCCGAGCTGGTCGGCTTCATCGAACAATTAGCCATGCGAAATGATGCTCGTTGGCATCGCGCAGGCGAACTTCCATCGGCTCGCTTCGAAACCGCAACGACTCAACACGAATCGTCTCTTGCCTCACGACCTCCCAGCATCGTTCGATTTGATCACGAACTTTCAGGACGAATTCTCATCGGCAAGTCGATGCTCCTCGTGGATCAGCTATCCGATTCGATGCAGCAATCAGCTCGGTTGATTTCGAGTCCTGGTGTCTGGCAGAACGATGTATCGATGGCGGCTTGCGCCGTTTCTTCGAGAGGGGACGAGCAACAATACACGATTCTCGTCCCGAGGTTTCGATTGCAAGGCATCGCATTTCGC
>JANPLJ010000791.1:0-5395 GCA_031426475.1 Pirellulaceae bacterium
GAATGAGGCTTTCGCGGCTTTGAAGGCGACCGATGAAATAAAATACGGTTCTGCGGGTGGCAAAGCTTCGGTCGTCGAATCGAGTGACAATCTTCTCATTCTGCGCATATCCGGGAAGAACGAACGATTTCCTTATGACAAAATACCGATGGGCATCTTGATGGCGATTGTAGAGCCGAAACTGAACGATACCGCAATGGATCATGCGATTCGCGGGATCTTGCTGCATGTCGACCCTCGCAGTAACTCGGCCAACAAAAAACAGGCCAAAGGGCACTTGGAAAAGGCGGCATCGATGGATAAATCATTTGCGAAGCTTGACTTGGTGCTCGAAGAAAAATATCAATAGATCGTTGGAGTCCATGAAGCAGAATACATTGAATGCGTTGTCATCTCGGCCGTTAAGCCCAGAATCGGCCGAGGGGATGCCGTCGGTATACGTCAAGTGGGCGATGCTTCATCCCAACATCTTTCGAAAGCGAATCGATCGTATCGAGGGAAAACCGCGAGCAGGCGATTGGGTTGCCGTCTACTGCTTGGATGCAGCTCCGCGTGGAAACGTCGAGCAACAAGATGCTGAGCCGTCTGGTCCCCGTTTGTTCGCCTACGGCCTATTCAATGATCGATCGGAAGTCGCGGTGCGGCTATACCGATGGTGGGGCGAACTGCCCAGCGAAGACTTCTGGGACGGACTCGTCGATCGAGCAATCGAACTTCGGCGTGATGTTCTACGGCTCGACGAAGTCACAGACTCGTATCGCTTGGTTCATGGTGAAGCGGACGGTTTTCCGGGCTTGGTTGTCGATCGCTATGCTGATTGCCTCAGCGCTGAAGTTTTTAGCATGGGAATGTACCAACGAGCCGAAGCCATCCTGCAAAAATTCGCGACTCGGTTAGGAACGAAGCATACATTGATCCAACCTTGCCCAACGTTTCTCGGCCAGGAAGGATTCGAAGCGACCTCGATACAGTCCAGTGAGCTACCGGCGTCGATCGTGATTCAAGAGTATGGTACTAAATTTAGGATTCATTTTGGATCAGGACACAAGACCGGCTTCTTTTGCGATCAACGCGAAAACCGCAAACAGTTAGCGGATCTATGTCGAGATAAATCGGTTCTCGATCTCTGCTGCTATTCCGGCGGTTTTGCCGTCCAAGCTGCAAAGCTCGGAGGCGCATCGGAGGTTACTGGAGTCGATATCGATCAAGAGCCGCTCGCGCTAGCAACAAAAAACGCGAACATGAATCAAGTGCGCGTGCGATACGTTCAATCGGATAGTTTCGCCTTTATGCGAGATATGCAGCGGATTGGAAGGCAGTACGATATCGTTGTCTTGGATCCGCCCAAGCTGATTCGAAATCGAGCGGAGATCGAAGAGGGTTCCAAGAAACATGCGGATCTGAATCGTTTGGCCATGCAATTGGTGAAGCCGGGAGGACTGATGTTGAGTTGTTCTTGTGCAGGGTTACTCCAGGAAGAGGATTTCGTCCAAATGATTCGCGCGGCATCGAAAGCTTCCGGGTTCGATGCAGATGGTAAGCCGAAGCCGCCTAGAAACGTCCAGATTTTCTCGCGCCACGGCGCCTCGTCCGATCATCCTGTCGCAGTCCATTGTCCTGAGACCGAGTACCTTAAATCAGTCTGGATGCGGGTTCTCTAAGCTGTTTCCGTCTGCCCTTAGAATCCATCGATCGCCCCCATGACCTCGGAGGCCGTCTCGCTTTTTAGTAGGCCGGAACAAGTCGCTAGCAAACTTAGATATTGAACCAATCTCCCAAAGGCACGGGCAAACACGTTCCGCGGGTGTCATCCAACGGAACGGACTATATAATGGACGATGGATGGTTTTCAAATTTTGGGCGCATTCCGCGTCACTCGGTAAGCACGCTACGAACTCGGGCGATCGCCGACAAGTCTGCAATTACTTCGCTTTTTGAAACTCGGTTCTATGCGTAATGTCCTCGTCACCGGCGCCGCTGGTTTTATCGGATTTCATTTTGCCAAGAGGCTTCTTGGGCAAGGGTGTCGAGTTTATGGGGTGGATAACCTAAGTCCGTACTATGACCCGCAACTCAAACGCGATCGCCTCGCTCAACTGGACTCAGAACCAGGCTTCACGTTTCAGATACTCGATTTGTCCGATCGCGCCGCGACCGCGAAACTGTTTGCCGATCACTTTTTTGACCGCGTTGTGCATTTGGCGGCCCAAGCTGGCGTTCGCTACTCGATCGAGAATCCACACGCTTACATCGACGCGAATATCGTCGGCACGATGAATGTCCTCGAAGGTTGTCGACATAGCGGCGTGCCACATTTGGTCTACGCCAGCAGTAGCAGCGTCTACGGAGCCAATACGACTCAGCCGTTTTCCGTGCACCACAGCGTTGATCATCCAATCAGCTTGTATGCAGCAACGAAAAAAGCCACCGAACTCATGGCCCATACCTATTCGCATCTCCACCGTTTGCCGACGACCGGACTCCGATTCTTTACCGTCTATGGTCCGTGGGGACGTCCCGATATGGCGCTCTACAAATTCACACAGGCCATCTTCCAGAACAAGCCGATCGATGTCTACAACCACGGTAAAATGCAACGAGACTTTACGTACATCGATGATATCACGGACGCGATGGTCCGCGTCATGGATCACGTTCCTCAGTCGAACCCAAACTGGAATAGCCTTCAGCCAGATCCCTCGAGCAGCTTCTCACCCTATCGGATCTTCAATATAGGTAATCATCAACCAACTGAACTCGCCCGTTTCATTGAAGTTCTCGAAAACGCAATCGGTAAGAAAGCCCAAAAGAATTTCCTGCCAATGCAAATGGGCGATGTCTTATCGACATTCGCCGACGTCGAGGCACTTCAAAACGCCGTCGGGTTCGCGCCGAATACGCCCATCGAAGTCGGCATCCAAAAGTTTGT
Organism: Pirellulaceae bacterium; assembly: GCA_031426475.1. Classification (GTDB taxonomy): domain Bacteria; phylum Planctomycetota; class Planctomycetia; order Pirellulales; family Pirellulaceae; genus JAIYDQ01. The sequence continues at coordinate 2,930 of JANPLJ010000791.1, forward strand.
CGAATGGTACCGAGAATACCATCGATAGTCACAATGGTCAGTGCATGTCGGACTCGAGAATCTCTCGCAACGTCGTTGGAGTACAGCCTTTAGGCGCATTTTCTACGGATACGAAAATGCGGCTAAAGCCTAGCTAGACTCCAGCGCAAAATGGCGCTGTCCAGCTAACTATTCTTGACATCTTCAAAAAGTCTATCGCTCTCGGTCAACTCTTCCTCCGGTATTGAATCTTCTTCGCTAGCCTTAGGGAGGACTGCAATTGGATCGAGATGGATCCAAGCAGGCGTTGCTGCGATGATCGTTGCCAACAGCTGAGCTCCCTGCATCATCCAGATCACTAAACCTGTTCCTAAAACCGAATGCACGACCCCGGCACTTACGCCAAAATAGTCGGATTCCTCCTCGATTACAATGCGTTGTGTGCTCAACTCTTCAGCGCGAATTCGATCTTCGTCACCTAGACGGTAGCGGCGCCCCCCGTCGTCTCGATAGTGATTCGATGTGGCTCCGTATCGAATCGCTTCGTATCCACGATTCTTGGAATCCAATTCAAGACTATTGCTGTCTTCGATAGACGACGACTCATGCGCATTATCCTCGATCGGCTCCGGACCGACCCCTTGCGACACAAGAATTTCCGGGCTTGCAGCCGCTACAAAGGTTCCAGTCGTAACGTTTGCCGTAGCCTCAGGCCCGACCAACAAAGGAACATTATCGATCGGCTTGGGCGGATCATCGTCGGCCGGCGGATCGCCTGATCCACTACCGCTTCCACCCGAACCACTACCGCCCGAACCGCCACCCCCCGTACCACCACCACCGGAAAGGCTGTTAGGCAGCGCGATCACGATCGTTACCACGACATCGTTCGAAACGAGCGAGCCATCGTCGATGCGGTAAGTGAAACTCACGATCCCAACGAAGTTAGGTTCAGGATCATAGACAAAGCTACCATCGCCTTGAAGCACCAAGATCCCTAGACTTGGTCCAGACACCAGCGTCACGCCCAGGCTGTCGCCATCAGGGTCGCTATCGTTCGCCAAAAGACCCGGTACACTCACGACCAAATTATCGATGAAGGTTGTCCCGTAGAAATCCGCCGTTCCAACCGGCGTCTCATTGACATTGGTAACTCCAATCGAGACCGTTAGTGTCGTACTCGATCCGTCCCCCGAAGTCGCGCGAACCACAATACCATGACTCGATGCAACTTCGTAGTTTAGTCGAGAGCCATCGGCGACGGTAACGACCCCTGTAGTCGCATCGATCGTAAATCGACTATTCGCATCGTCATCCAATGAGTAAACGATCGCACTCATCGTCGCATCCGAATCGCTCGACAACGCCACGATACCGACCAAAGTACCGTTGGCCGCATTCTCCGCGACCCTGTTCGAAGCGAGATTCACATCGATGATCGATGAAACATCGAACTCGTCGACATCCCCTATCATGATCGTCATCGTGCTCGTACTTGTACTCGAATCAGTCGACGTAGCGCGAATCGTAATGTTGTAGCTCGCCGCCGCCTCGCGATCGATCGCTCCGGCAACCGTAACGACGCCCGTGATTGCATCGATGGAGAATCGACCACCCGCATCGTCATCTAACGCATAAGTAACGGTATCCGTTCCATCCAGATCGGTTGCAAAGCCCGTAATCCCAACCGTGGTACCGATGGCTACATTCTCAAGAATTGCATTGACAGCATTATTGCTGTCGGAGACAACTCCGACTCCATTCTCGTTGACATCGACGAGATTGATCGTAAAGCTCTGAATCGATGACGATCCATCCGCCGAAGTTGCTCGAACCGTAATCGAATGCGAAATGGCTGTTTCATAATCCAACAGCGTGCCATCAGCTACGGTAACAATTCCGGTCAACGCATCGATCGAAAAACGTCCACCGGCACTGGTATCCAACGAATATGTGATTGCGTTCGTCGTCGCATCTGCATCATTTGCGAAAGCCGTCACGCCAACCACGGTCCCAGTGGCCGCGTTCTCGGCCACAGTGTTGGACGCATTGTTCAAATCTGAAATCGTTGAAATATCAAATTCATCGATATCGACGATCGCGATCGAAAAGACTTGATCGGTGAACGAACCGTCAGCCGAGGTTGCGCGAACAGTGATGCTGCGGCTAGCTCCGTCGACTTCTCGGTTGATCGCTCCAGCCACGGTCACAATACCCGTATTCGAATCGATTGCGAAGCGACCGCCGTCGGTGTTCTGCAAGTTATACGTGATCGTGTTGGTCGTTGCATCAGCGTCGCTGGCCAAGGCGGTGATCCCAACGGTCGTCCCAATTGTCGCGTTTTCGACAACCGAATTGATGACAACCGAATTGTCAGTGACCGAACCTGTATCGAATTCATCGACGTCTCCGATGTTGATCGTAAACGTCTGCGTCGAGAACGAGGTGTCGGTTGACGTCGCTCGAATCGTGATGTTATAGGATGCG
>JANPLJ010000792.1:0-2741 GCA_031426475.1 Pirellulaceae bacterium
CACGTTCGATGCACCCGATTCCACGATCGCATGCACTCGCCGCGACCGATCGAATTCGCCGCTGCAAGCCCTTACTCTGTTAAATGATCCCGTCTACTTCGAATGCGCTCAGGCTCTGGGGCATTGGCTGGCGACCCATTCGCACGCATCCCGAAGCGAACGACTGCAAGACGCCTTTCGCCGATGTCTTGGTCGTGAACCCCATGCTGACGAACTCGAACGTATCGTTCAGGAATTCGCCGAGCATCATGCCAGACTAGAATCGAATCCAGAAGCTGCGAAAGCGATCGTTGAGCACCCTGCGCATGGTCGTTCCGAACTCGCCTGGCGAACGAGCCGCGTGAACCCCATCGATGAGGCCACATGGGTTATGATTGCCCGCATCTTGATGAACGTCGACGAGTTCATCACGCGAGAATAGGATTTAATGTAGCCACAGATTCCACAATAGGCGCTTTCGAGACCACGGTAGGCCGGAACAAGCAGCTAATTACGTTCGTCCATTTAAGTAAAGATAATCTGCGCTGTTCCGGCAGTCGGAAACCTCGGTTCTGCCGGGACGGCGTCGCCAACGTTTTATTCAACATCCAAATTTGCTAGCGACTTGTTCCGGCCTACTAAAATGCGAGACCACGGTAGGCCGGAACAAGCAGCTAATTACGTTCGTCCATTCAAGAAAGATAATCTGCGCTGTTCCGGCAGTCGGAAACCTCGGTTCTGCCGGAACGGCGTCGCCAACGTTTTATTCAATATCCGAGTTTACTAGCGACTTGTTCCGGCCTACTAAAACAGTCCAAATAGGCCAATCAAATACCCATGATACCCGCGAATTCATACGTCTCGACTCAAGCTGCACTCGATTTGGCTCGTCGACGATTTCTCGTTCAAGGACTGGGCGGAGCCGGAGCGTTTGCCCTATCATCGTTGCTTGAAGCCGACGGAGTAACCGCAGGGGAAGACCAGGCGGACGAGCCTTCAGCCCACGATCCGACTCGCCCTCGATCGCCACACTTTGCTCCAACGGCGAAACGGATTATCTATATCTATCTTGAAGGCGGTCCAAGCCAGATGGATCTCTTTGATCCGAAACCAGAGCTCAATCGATTGCATGGCCAGCCGCTTCCCGAATCGAAACTCGAGAATGTGAAGTTCGCGTTTCTGAAAAAGGAGTCGGCAACGCTGATGGGAACGCCTCGAAAATTCTCTCGCTATGGCGAATGCGGGATGGAGCTGAGCGACCTCTTACCGAATATCGGATCGTGTGCGGATGATCTATGCCTAATCCGTTCGATGCATACCGACCAGTTCAATCATCTGCCGGGACAGTTGATGATGAATTGTGGTTCACCGATCGCTGGTCGCCCGAGTCTTGGATCATGGTTGGCCTATGGACTAGGAAGCGAATCTCGCGACTTGCCCGCCTTTGTGTCGCTGGTCACCGTTGGACGTGGTATCCCGGGAGGCTCTGCAAGCTGGTCCAGTGGTTTTTTGCCGAGCTCGTATTCGGGGACACAATTTCGAAGTGACGCGGCGCCAGTCCTCAACCTGAGCAATCCTGAGGGTATCGATCGCGTCGCGCAACGAGCGAGCATCGAAGCGATCAATGATCTCAATCGATTACACATGCGCGAGATGCATGACTCGGAGCTTGCCAGTCGAATCAATGCGTACGAGTTAGCCTTTCGAATGCAATCAGCAGCTCCTGAGCTGAGCGACCTATCCGATGAAACACAAGCGACCCTCGACGAGTATGGCGTCGATCGAGTTGAGCCCAAAATTCAATCCAACTTGGGTGGTGTTGGATTATTCGGACCCTTCGCTCGCAACTGTTTGTTGGCGCGTCGAATGATTGAACGTGGAGTTCGAGTCGTCGGAATTTTCCATGCGTCTTGGGATCACCATAGCGCCCTCGACCCTCAGCTAAAACACAATTGCTTGATGGCCGACCAGCCGATCGCAGCGCTTCTTAAAGACCTCAAACGCCGAGGCTTGCTCGAAGACACGCTAGTTGTTTGGAATTCCGAATTCGGTCGCACGCCAATGGGCGAAAACCGAGATGGCGAAAAATCCAAAGTCACCGGTCGCGATCACCATCCCTATGCTTTCTCGATTTGGATGGCGGGCGGTGGCGTCAAAGGTGGCCAAGTCATCGGCGCGACGGACGATATAGCTTGGGGGCCTATTGAAGATCCTTTTCACGTACACGATTTACAAGCGACGATCTTGCACCTTTGCGGACTCGATCACACACGACTAACCTATCGCTTTCAAGGCCGTGACTTTCGGTTGACCGATGTCGCGGGAAAAGTTGTTCCGAAGGTGTTCTCGTGAGCTGGCTCAAACGGTATCAGTCTCGCGACAAACTTCAACTTACGCAGCAAACCATGTGTCAGCAGTTATTATCGAACTCGAAAGGTGACCCAAAATGAATGTACATGACTTAAGAACCTCACGAAGGTCGTTTGTGGCGACCATGGGTAGCTTGCCATTCATACGTTTAGAGAATGCCTTTGGCGATCTCAAGCCGAATGTGCCCGGCGGTCTTCGAGTTTTCACGTGTGGCCATAGCTTTCACGTCTGGATGGCTCCCATTCTGGCTGATTTGGCGGAAAAGGCCGGGATCGCCAATCACAAGGTTGCTGGCATTTCGTCGATCGGTGGTTCACGGGTGGTGCAGCATTGGAATGTTGAAGAAGAGAAAAATACTGCCAAGAAAGCGCTTGCTGGGAAGAACGTTGATG
>JANPLJ010000793.1:0-6066 GCA_031426475.1 Pirellulaceae bacterium
CCTCTTCATAGACCCAATCGAAGGTGCCGTTGATCACTTCGTTCGAACCATCCTGGGTGAGCTTTCTCGCATCACCTCCTTCAACCGGTTCGATGACCAGGTTGTTTTCGTGGACGTAAGCCACTCGAGTACCGTCCGGCGATAGCTTCGCGAACATCAGTGTCGAAGGTTCAGTATTCCCACCGAGTTTCGTGAGTTTGCCGGTCGAGCGACGAAACGTCCAATAGTCGCCACGCGTATTCTGTCGCCATACCTTGACTGAGTTTGTATAGATCAAGACGACGTCTAGGTCTTTCGAAAGTTCGTATCCTTGAATCGCGAGTGGTTTCTTGATGTTTGGAGGAACGAGCATGTTCGAAGCAACGAGTACATCTTTCTTCCCAGCGGAGTCGACCCGTACTATGTCGCTTGCTTCCTTTTCCGACTTAACTGGCTGGAGCGTCGTGTACGTCCCATTCTTGAGCCACTTCACGACGGGTACCCGCTCACCGTGAAACTCGTCTGATCCAAAAATGCGATCGAGTGTGAGACTGCTGGCATCAGGCTTCGCCTGTTGAATTCCGACTTCAGCGGCGGCAGAATGAACGAAGCTCACGCCGATAAGAAAAAAAAGAATCGTGATGCAATGCTCTAGACTGAGTCGAAGTTTCTTCATTCGGAGCGTATCTGCTGTGTTGCTGGTGGATTTGGAAGATTCAATACTAACTTCGACATGGTTCATTTTCTACAAGAACGCTGATTATTGCCTATCTATCTGGGCGTCGAGCAAATGCTTAGCCAGGAAATCCATACGGCGCCGGCTACCATAGGGCGTTTCCGCGGCACCATGGCCAGCTCCCATGATGGGCATGAATTCGAAAACTTTACCGGCTTTCTGTAACGCGCTGACAACTTGCAGCGTCGAGGCCGGGTCGACGTTCGTGTCCAGTTCACCGACCAACAGCAGAAGATTACCGGTCATTCTCGACGAATGTTCGACATTCGAACTACGGACATACGATTCATCCACAGGCCAGCCCAACCATTGTTCGTTCCACCAGATTTTATCCATCCGGTTGTCGTGGCAACCGCAGTCCGCGACGGCGACTTTGTAGAAGCCATGATGATCTATGAGTGCCCGCATGGCGGTTTGACCACCTGCCGAGCCACCATAGATCCCCACTCGCGATAAATCCATCCATGGTCGCGTTGCAGCGGCCGCCTTGATCCACGCAATACGATCCGGAAAACCAGCGTCTTCTAAATTCTTCCAGCAGACATCATGGAAGCGCTTGCCACGTTCGTCGGTCCCCATCCCGTCTGCTTGCACAACGATGAATCCCAATTCAGCGAGAATATGTTGTCGCATCAATCGACCAAATGTTTTTGGAGTAAATGCACCATGAGGGCCGGCATAGACTTCTTCGACAACGGGATATTTCTTCGACGGATCGAAATGCGAAGGCTTAATCAAGATGCCATAGATGTCTGTCGAGCCATCGCGACCCTTTCCCGTAAATCGCTCAGGAGTTGTCCAACCAGAATCGAGCAACCGAGCGATGTCAGCGCGCTCGAGTTCGGATACCAATCGGCCGTCTTCAGATCGGCGCAGTTCGGTAACGGTAGGTTGATCCACTCGCGACCAAAGATCGATGAAGTATTGCGAATCGGGTGAGAACTCAACCGCATGGTCGCCGTCTCCATCGGTGAGCTGGATAAAGTCACTGCCATCGAAGTTCACGCGACAAAGTTGTCGATAATACGGATCATCGGTTGTGCGGACACCACCGGCGAGAAACCAGACCTGCCGTTTCTCCGAATCAACCTTGAGCACTCGTCGCACAACCCAATTGCCACTGGTTACCTGATTCTTGACCTTGCCATTCGCGACATCGTATAGCCACAAATGCGCCCAGCCATCACGTTCGCTCATCCAAAGCAACTCATTCGTCTCATCAAGCCATTCGTGCCAAGTCTTCCCGCCCCATTCGATAAAGGTCGTGCTGCGTTCTTCGACTACGGTCCGGACAAGGCCGCTGGTTGCGTTGACGGCCAAGATACGAAAGAGCTGATGCCCGCGTTGGTTGTAGTTAAAATAGAATTCATCGCTGCGCGGCGACCAACGAATGTCGAGATTTCCTCGTTCAGTAAAGGCGTTCTTGAATTGATAGTTCTGGATGACCTCCAGTTTCTTGTCCGCGACGGCAATCAGCGCAGGCTGTACTTGCGGTAGATCGTCGCCAGGTTTCAAGTAATCATATTTCATAAGCTTTGGCTGCAACTGGTTGCGAGGTGAAGACTCGACGATAGTCACCTCGCGACGCTCCACTTCGCGTACTCGCAAAACAACGCAATGCTGCGAGTCTGCGGCCCAGCGAATCGGTCCGCGATAAGGATTCTGCTCGGTTCCATCGGAAGTCAACTGCGAGCTTTCACCGTCCGAAGAAACCAGCAGCGCATTGTGTTTCTCAAAACGGATGGACCACTTGCCATCGGGAGATTGGCCAGATTTTTCAGGTCTTTCTAGCGTCGAACTCGATTTCTCTTCTAGAGTCGGTTTCCCATCGGCTTCGATCTCCAGCGACGTCGAAGTCGCTTCGAAGAATCCGAGCGGGTTACCAAGTGCATCGCTTAAGAGCCAGACATGGCCTACGTAGGTATGAAAATCCTTGGTGGTTCCGGGAAGCAAGCGTCCATACGATCGACGTTCACCGGCGGTATCTACCCAATAAACCTCGACCGAGTCGTCTAACGTGTTTTTTACTTTGAGGGAAGTCTCTTCCCCCGTCCGGCGCGTCCGTTTGGGTTTTAGCGAGCGAGCCGCTGACGTCGAAGTTCGATCTCCTTCAGGTAGCCCCAGTCCTTGAAGCGAATCGCTGCGTTCGGTCTTGCCCGTCGTTGCATCGACTAGCACATACTCGTTTAAGTCCGGCCCGATGCTCACTCGATACCAAAAACTTAGATTTCCAGGCAACCATTTTGGACTGATGGAATCACGAAAAACTTTGCCCTCGGTGCGGCGTATGAGTGACTGCGCGCGTTCGTAGAGCGATTGATTGTCCTCGGCGCGAACATCCAGCCCGACGACAACTGCGAGGACGAAGAATAGTATTGGTTTTAAAGTGTTCATCGAATCGTTCATTCGAAGTTTATCTTGAGTGGATTCTCATGGTACATCGCTTGTGGCATAGGCTCCAGCCTGTGTAGTTCGAATGTCCCAAATCGACCCCTTTGGCCTCGCGGGCCGAAGGTGAGCAGGTTTGGCAAGTTCGGGACAAGCGTTAATTGGACATCGCCACATCGCGATGGAGTCCAGGCTTCAGCCGCTTGTGATGTTTTTGACATGCTCAGCGCCTAAAGGCTGTACTCCAACAAGATTGTGCCAAATCGACACGTTCAAAATGGCGCTGTCCAATTAGATTCTGGTTGCCAAGCGCTTCACCACTCAGACAAGCCGCAGACAAGCTGAGTGGCGTCAACAAGCGGGTTTTGGAAGCGCCGGCGAGTAGCTTATCCAGCGATGATGCCGAGTCGCAGAGCGACTCGGCCACGTTTTCAAAAAAATCTACTGACCCGATGGATCTTGAGCCTGTTCCAAGGCCTTGAAACTGAGAATCTTCGGAGGTTGATAACCGGGTGGCCAGGGCGCGTCGATTTCGCTGGTTGCGACCAGAACCAGCGGAGCGGACGGGGTAGATTCTTCAACCGGCTTGAAATCTTCATTGACGACGAGACGTCCGAGTCGAAGACGCAGTTGATATCGACCAGGCGGTATCGCTTCTGCGGCACTCAACGGCTTGGCCCATTCTGTCGCAGTCGTTTTTGAGTCAACCGCCTGGAACACCGTCAGTGTATGTTGCCAAACCAACTGCTTCCGGCTGACTGGATTGTCGCCGGTCGCGATTGGAATGTCGCTCCAAGTTCCGACGGCATTCTTCGCGTGAAGTGAAACGGCGAGCAAGCGTCCTTTCCATGATTCTGGAAAGTCGGTGATTTTCAATTGCATTTCGCTCAGCCATGATCGGCGTTCGGGGGCACTTGGAAGAGCATCCTTGCTGGATAGTTCTCCTTGAACAAGCTTGGCATAATCCTTTAAGAACGCGAGCCACTTTCGATCGGTTTGGCCGCCGATGACAAACTTCGGACCGCCACCGTGTTCGACTAGAACAAGGGGCTTGGTTCGCAATTCACTTTGTTCCGGATTCTCCAGATCGATCAGTTTTCTTTCGACCAGGAGTGCAAGCGTCAAGCCGGGTCGGCGAGGGACAATCCAAGACATTTGCTCGCCATGCTTCTTCACCTGCTGTTGGTTGCGCTCAGGAGAGTGGCAGCTTGCGCAGCGAGATAACTGAGACCAGATCGCTTCGCTGAATCTTGCTTCGATTTGATCGTGTCGCGTGTGGCGAATGAATTCTGTTGGAAGCTCTAGATCCGTCTCGGCGGGGAGTGGTTGGCTGAGAAGATCTGGCTCCTGCACGGCAGCCGTAATCCAATTTGTCATGGCACTTAACTCTGCTTCGCGTACCCGTTTGATCAACGGGCTCGAATCTTCAGAATGTCGTTGGATAAATTCCAACAACTTGGAATTTTCGGGGTGTTCGACATCGATCCAGCCCCGAGCTCTTAGATTCACGAATGTCTGTTGAGGATCATCGGCCAAGAAATCGCTCAGCTCGACCCCACGCATATGACACTCGCTGCAACTGCTCTTTTCCGGGGATTTGAGTAACGGAACAATTCTCGTCCGATAAATATCTGCGGCCGACTTTCGGCTCTCCGAAAGTCCATTCGTCGAATCTTGAGCCGGCAGAGGCGATTGTAAAAGGAACAAGCATAAAACGATCAACGTACGTTGATGCGATGTCGATCCAAGTAAACTGTGCATGCGATCAAGCATACCTTTGATGATCATCTCAATGCTCCTCAAGCACATATCGTTATAGGAATTCGCAAATCACGTCGAGCTTATTGAAATTTTTTTGCTTGTCGATCGCGTTTGAGCCCCGTTATACCTGCTCCGAGTTGCCCAGTATCAAACTCGATAGTCGGTATTGAAACATCTTCCGACGCTGCCGCTATCAAAAGGTTGTTTGGAGCGGTAAAGAATCGTATCAGCGTCGCTGACTGATTCTGCCGGACCATACTGGTATCGGTCGCGTTGACGCGACCATCTTTATTCAAATCGTAGATATTCGTAACGCCAACCGAATTCGTAGCTGTTGACTGGTTTTGACGAACAACCGACGTATCCGTCGCATTGACCCGCACGGTGGTTGGTGTCCCTGTGTTGCCGATGTTGAAATCGGCTATAGCATTTCCGAAATAAAACGTATCTGGCGTTACTAGCCCCGTATTCGCGGTTGCCAGCACAGTCACTCGCAACCATGTGTTTTGAATGGCATTGTTGGCGAACTCAATCTTGACACGTGACGAGGAATTGGTTCCTCCGTTTGGAATAACGCTGATGGTCGGTGTTGCAGTCGTCGAAACAAAACCGTTCGCACTGATACCATCCCAAACAGCAAACGAGAAATCAGACGCTGTCGGTGTGCCCGCCAGATCGGCCACGTCGACGACGATCCCATTCAATCCAAGGATATAGTTCGTATAGTTTGCGAAGCTCGTTGTCTGCCCCGGAAGCAATGCGGTCTTCGTCGAATCGATTGAATTCGTTGGATTGCCTGAGCCGTTTCCAAATACCGTGCTCGTCGAACGATGATAGAAAACACGACGATTGGCGACGGAAGCCGCCTTGGTTTCGATGATTAAGACTGGACGAACGTTACTAGACGTATTCTCTCGCGAACCGTAGTTGACGATACCTGCTCCGCCGATGTTCCTCGTAGAGTCAACCCGAAGCGAGAGCAGATTGCCTGTGTCCAATGCCCGTTGCACTAAGGGTGTCACCAAAATCTCGAATGGGTTTCCGGATTCAACCATCGAACTCCCAAAAGAAACGGCCGACGGTTGGTTGTTCCAGGTCACGCCCGTTTCGCTCCAAGTATTGCTGGCGACAAAGCCAATCCGATTCTCAACAGTTGCTCCAACCGAAGTCGGAACGAGTCGAATCGTCGCCCGAAGTACCTC
>JANPLJ010000794.1:0-3239 GCA_031426475.1 Pirellulaceae bacterium
CATTAATCGTCTTGACGAAAACGTGTCGGCATCCCTGGCGATCATAGGCTCTAGACTGCTGATCCGAGGCGAGAAACATCTGTATTGCATCGCCGAATTGCATTAGGCGAATAAGAGGACACAGAAAGGGCCGGGATAAGCCTTATTGGAGTGCGGAACAGCCGATCCCCACTTGCTATCCAGGTGACCGTACAAGACATTCACGTAGCTAGGGTAGTTTTCCAACAGCGACGTTGCGAGCTACGAGATTTTAAGGATAGTCAAGACCCATGTATTTCATCAATTGCTTCCACTGGATCTGTTTGTTTGTTGGAGCAATGTTTTTCGGTTCGTCTATTGCGGCCCAGGGCTCGTTGCCAGATCGAAGCGTGGTTTGGATACGATCGATGGACGGGAAGCCAGGCATTCAACCAACAATCGACGACGATTGGATCGGAGCGTTGCGGGAAAAGCTCGATTCGTCTCAAGAGCGTTGGACAGACGCACAAGCTACTTCGATCTACCAGCATCTATGCCGCGCCTGCGTGACTCGCAGTACTGCGATACCAGAATCGCGTTTGATAGAATCAACGGTCCTTTTTCCGCTAAAGTTCGATTCTCAAGCGAGAGCCAATCAACGCCATCCGATGGTTGGTTGGTCTGCTGGCTCTTATGCACTGACTACTTCACCGCATTTTACGATCGCCACGCAAGGTTCAGCGAAACAAGCCATCGATGTCGCAAAACTGTGTGAACAAACGTACTCGATTTGGCGTCAGGTCTTCTTTTCTCATTGGTGTAGACCGGAAACGCTCCAGAAATCGCTGAAGTCGAAAATAGCGTTGGACGTACCAAGTCAACCGAAATTTCAAGTCATTATCTTTCGAAACCGCGATGCGTATGTAAAGCAGCTTCAACAGATCGAGCCCAACGTCGCTGTTTCGACGGGATATTATAGTTGGAAGCTTCGGACGGTTTTTTGCTATTGGGACGAAGCCACGTCGGTGGCGACACTTCGTCACGAGTTGACTCACCAATTTTTTTCGCAAGATTCTGTTGAAGAGTGCATATCGCCCGAGGAACTTCGCAGCGACTATTGGATCGTCGAAGGGTTGGCACTCTATATGGAATCTATTCAGATCGAAAAAGCAGCGGGATTTGATATCGCAACGTTAGGAGGTTGGGATGCGGCGCGTTTGCAGCCAGCCCGCTACCGCCGTTTGCACGACGAGACGTGGATTCCATGGGAGGAATTTCGACGAGCCAATAGCGAGCGATTCCGGACGGGCAACGAGATCAAGTCGTGGTATTCCCAAGCGGCCGGTCTGACGCATTTTTGGATGGATCGAAGTTCGGATCATCGACAAGCATTCATTAACTATGCGCTGAGCGTCTATCGAGGTACACCAGACACCGCGCGGTTGGTGGAGACGCAACAGGATGAAAATCTGAGGCGCGCCTACGACGAATTTCTCATGCTCACACCTGAGAAACTGTTAAAAAATCCTACGCCCAGCGACCCGAAGGAAATCGTATTGTCTCGTTGTCCGGTAACATCAAAGGAACTGCTTGCATGGCCAGAGTCACGACGGAAGCTTGATTGGTTAGATCTGTCGTTCAGTAGGGTCGACAATCGTCTATTTCTCGAGCCGCCGGATTCTGATTCTCGCAAGTTCTGGGATGTTCGGCGGCTCAACGTGGAAAGTACACAGGTGTCTGATGCGAGCCTCCCTGCCATCGCGACGATGCCACGGCTGGAAGAATTGGATCTTTCGCGGTGTGGAGTTACGGACGTTGGGCTCGAAGCGCTGCTCGGACACAAAACGCTGAAAACGCTTTGGCTTACAGGAAACGCAGCAGTCACCGACAAAAGTCTCGCTATCCTCGCCAGTTTGCCCAGGTTGGAGCTAACCGATCTTTCGGGAACATCAATTACCGAAGACGGTTGGAAGAAACTCTTGGCTAAATCGCCGCGATTGCGAAGGAAAAAGACTTCGCCCTAGGGTTCATCCATCTTAGATTTTGGGGTTGGTAGCCGAATTCGTCAGAATTCGGACGCGGCTCGAAAGACGATGTTTTCTGCGCTTCCTCCGAAGTCTTACGACATCGGCTACGAATTGGACCCCAAAACTTTAATTTGGGCAAAGCATTAAATCGACTGTTCATTTTCATTGCGATTCATTCGTTGCGAACTCGTCGCTTACGCTTCCGGCTCTTGCTTGCATTACGATTTGGCAAGATTTACTGATTGTAGCGATTGCAAGGAGTCGATTACTTCTACGCGTAGTTGTAATTGAATCTGTGAAGGGGGAATCTATGCAATCGTCGACTCAGTACTCATTCGCATTCTTGTTGGCCCTTTGCGGGATATTGTCAGGCTGTTGTGGCGTGCAAAGACAGGTTGGCTGCGGAAGTTGCGGTGTAACCGGTGCTTGCAACGATGCCTGTCCTGGTTTGTTGCATGGAGAGCTTGCCGGCAGAATTCGTGATGCGATCACGGGCGGCTGTTGCTCTGGTTGTGGAGAAGTCTACTACGACGAGCAGATCAATGAACCGCCGACATGCGACCCGTGCAGTGGAAGCGGGGAGTTCACGGGTACCAGCTGCGGTCCTTGCCGCCCACTCTTCCAGCGGTTGCGAGAATTATGGTGCACTCCGTGCGGAACCGGTTGCGGTAGCGGATGCGAATCATGCGGTACATGTATGCAACCGGGAACGGTGGCTCGGGGTATTGTCCGAACTGTCGGGATGGAGTCGCGGGGAACCCAGAGCAACATACACATCATCATGTACAGCACACTTCTCCGACGCATGCGATGCCAAAAACCGCGGTCGGAACAAACAAAGGCGCGACGTCCACTCCCGGAAGTACTCCAAGCTCGACGTTGGAACCTGTGCCAGATCCGGTGAGTGATGCACCGTCGAAGTCGACTCCGGTACAGGCCGACGGTGCGACAAGCCAAAGGAAACCAGCACGATCGATCCAGGTGCCGGCGTCAGCCCGATCTGGTCAATCGCAGTCACGCATGGTGAAGTAACAAAAATTGACTCGACCAAGTAGCCGAATTCGTAAGAATTCGGACGAAGTTTGAGGTTGGAAAAGCCTTACTCCTCGTCTTCGTACTCGTATTCCTCTCCTTCGCCGGATTCTTCTTCAACCTCGTCGACTTCTTCCCATTCTTCTTCGGTTAGCTCGTCTTCGGCGCCCGCTGCTTTTTCTGCCGAGGCGACGGTAACGCTCCTTCTAACACGTGCTTCGG